>JAAFJZ010000182.1 GCA_013298205.1 Cytophagales bacterium | reverse complement strand
TGCTAATAAAGAATTTAATGGAAGTTGCTAATGTAGTACTGGAAAATGGGATGCAAATCATTCAACTGAAAATGGTAAATATAGATTTTACACTTGTGCTTACGATTATCTGTATTGCGATACAAATCGCTTTTCTGGTGAATGTTTAATACTACCTGGCAATGGAGTAAATGTTGGAGAAGTGTTTTATTATGAAGGGGAATTTGATGCTTATCAGAGAACATATGTTTTAAGCGATATTAAATTACTCCCAAAATACCTGTATTACCATATGCTCCTTTTTTGGAAAGAGTTGGGCACAAAACTCCAATATGGTTCTGCTACTAATTTCATTAAAATTGGAAACTTCAAAGATTACGAAGTTCAGTATCCCCCACTCCCCGAGCAGCAACACATAGTATCCATATTAGATGAAGCCTTTGCCGCCATAGCCAAGACAAAAGCTAATGCCGAACAAAATCTTAAAAACGCTAAAGAACTTTTTGAAAGTTATTTGCAAGGAGTGTTTGAGAATGGGAATTGGGAAACGAAAACAATTCAAGAAATTACCAAAATTATAAATGGTTATGCTTTTGCAAGCAAAGATTTCAAATCAACAAACACAATCAAATCAATTAAAATCACAAATGTTGGAGTGAAAGAGTTTGTTGAAGAAGTAGATAATTATTTACCTGAAAAATTTAAAGACATTTTAAAAGAAGTTCAAGTAAAAGAAGGGAATATTGTAATAGCCTTAACGAGAACAATTATTTCATCAGGTTTAAAAGTTGCAGTTGTTCCAGAAAGTTATGATGGAGCATTGGTCAATCAACGGGTTGCAGCCATAGTTCCAAATGAGATAATTATCAACCAAAAGTATTTGTATAATTTCCTAACAACTGATGGAGTTGCAAAATATGTTTTGGCTCATGTCAATACTTTGATGCAACCAAATCTTTCAATTAATGATTTAAAAAACTTGCCTGTTCCTTGCCCATCATTAAAAACCCAACAAACCATCGTCCAAAAATTAGATGCCCTTTCTGCCGAAACCAAAAAGTTAGAAAGCATCTATCAGCAAAAAATAAATGATTTGGAAGAGCTGAAAAAGAGTGTGTTGCAAAAGGCGTTTAGTGGAGAATTGAACAGCCCTGAAAGGGCATTATCTGCTAACGATGGGCATAGCCCATCGGATAAGAATAAAAACAAAAAAAGCCCTGAAAGGGCGTAATAAAACTATGGGACAATCACTCGTAAAAAATTATCTCCACATAGTGTTTAGCACAAAACATCGTGAGCCGCTGATACACTCACCAGTAGAAGCTGAACTACATAGTTACTTAGGTGGCATCTGTAATAAGTTGGAATGCCAAGTAATAAAAGTTGGTGGCTATACTGACCATATACACATCCTCTGTATGCTTTCAAAAAAGATAGCTTTAATGAAGTTGATGGAAGAGTTGAAATCGCATTCATCCAAATGGATAAAGACAAAAGGTAAAGGCTATGAAAACTTTTACTGGCAAGATGGTTACGGAGCATTTTCGGTAAATCCATCGGAAATAGATACTGTAATAGCCTACATCGCTAAACAACACGAACACCATAGCAAGAAAACATTTCAAGATGAATACCGTGCTTTTCTTAAGAAGTATAATGTAGAATATAATGAAAAGTATGTCTGGGATTAGTTATATCGCCCTTTCAGGGCTTAGGATTTCGTGGCTTTGCCACTTCATAGGGCTACACCCTATGTTAATGTATACTACCCTTTCAGGGCAAACCTTAATAGCCCCGAAGGTGTAGTATACGCTAATGAAGGGTGCAGCCCATCAAAGAAGCCAAAAGCTAAAACCAGCCCTGAAAGGGCGATATATAAAAGCGAGGCGGTAACGCCCCTCGCAAATAAAAAAAAAAGCAATATGAACGAAGCAGAAACAAGAGCAGAACTAATTGACCCCAAGTTAAAGGCTTGTGGTTGGGGCGTTGTAGAAGGTTCTAAAATCCTTCGCGAATACCACATTACCGTAGGAAAAATACAAACAGGTGGTATAAGAGCAAAAAAACTTACTGCCGACTATGTGTTGGTTTACAAAGGAATTAAACTGGCAGTAGTAGAAGCAAAAAGCGATGATTTAGGCGTTGGCGAAGGTGTGGCACAAGCCAAACAATATGCGGAGAAATTAAAATTAGAAACCACATACAGCACCAACGGAAAAGAAATTTACAGCATCTGTATGAAAACAGGTGTGGAAGGTTTGGTTGCAGATTATTTAACGCCTGACGAACTTTGGAACAAAACTTATTCAATTGAAAATGAATGGTTTGAGAAGTTTGCAGCAGTTCCGTTTGAATATGTGAAAGGTAAAAACGACCCTCGTTATTACCAGGAAATAGCCGTAAACAATACTTTAGAAGCAGTTGCGAATAATGCTGAACGTATTTTATTAACCCTTGCCACTGGCACAGGAAAAACATTTATTGCTTTTCAAATAGCGTGGAAATTGTTTCAAACCCGTTGGAACTTAAAACGTGACGGAAGCCGCAGACCAAGAATTTTATTTTTAGCAGACAGAAATATTTTAGCCGACCAAGCCTTCAATGCTTTTTCAGCATTTGCCGATGATGCTTTGGTAAGAATTAGTCCGAAAGAAATAAGCAAGAAAGGAAGTGTGCCAACAAACGGCAGCATCTTCTTTACCATCTTTCAAACCTTTATGACTTCATTATCCATTGACAATGGAAAATTGACAATGGATAATGAAGAAACTGAAACTCAAAACAATTATCAATTATCAACTGTCAATTATCAATTATACCCTGCCGATTATTTTGATTTCATCATTATTGACGAGTGCCACAGAGGTGGAGCAAATGACGAAGGAAACTGGAGAGGGATTTTAGAATATTTTTCGCCAGCAGTTCAGTTGGGCTTAACAGCCACACCAAAACGCAAAGACAATGTAGATACTTACAAATATTTTGGCGAACCTGTTTACATCTATTCGTTGAAAGAAGGTATCAATGACGGTTTCCTAACACCATTCAAAGTAAAACGCATCAAGACAACGCTTGACGATTATATCTACACAAGCGATGACCAAATAATTGAAGGAGAAATTGAAGAAGGCAGACTTTACACCGAACCCGACTTCAATAAAATAATTGAAATAAAAGCAAGGGAGGCAAAGCGTGTTCAGATTTATATGAACGATGCTAACCAAAAAGAAAAGGCAATTATTTTTTGTGCCACACAAGACCACGCAGCGGCAGTTCGTGATTTGACAAACCAATTCAAGAACAGCACCGACCCAAATTATTGTGTTCGTGTAACCGCAAACGATGGAGAAATAGGCGAACAGTTTTTAAGAGAATTTCAAGACAACGAAAAAACAATCCCGACCATTTTAACTACATCACAAAAACTTTCAACGGGTGTAGATGCAAGAAATATTCGCAACATAGTTTTGATGCGACCAGTAAACTCAATGATAGAGTTTAAGCAAATTGTAGGACGGGGAACACGATTGTTTGATGGCAAAGACTTTTTCACCATCTATGATTTTGTAGATGCTTATCATCATTTTGCAGACCCTGAATGGGATGGAGATGCAGAACCTTGTGATGTGTGTGGTCAATTGGTTTGTGAATGTCAGAGCCAACCAAAACCACCACCACAACCTTGTAAAGTTTGCGGACAAACGCCTTGCATTTGCGAAAAAAAACCAAAAGAACCTTGTGAAATTTGTGGTGAGTTAAATTGCAATTGCAATAAGCGACAAAAGATAAAAGTGAAGTTGAAAGACGGAAAGGAAAGAGAAATACAATCAATGATTTCCACTTCATTTTGGAGTGCAGACGGCAGACCAATTTCAGCAGAAGAATTTTTGAATAATCTGTTTGGCGAATTGCCAAACCTTTTCAAAAGCGAAGATGAATTGCGGACACTTTGGAGCAATCCACTTACAAGACGGATATTATTAGAAAAATTAGACGAAGGAGGTTTTGGAAAAGAGGAACTAACCACTTTACAAAAACTCATTGACGCTGAAAAAAGCGATTTGTTTGATGTATTGGAATATGTATTTAACAGCGACATAAAACCAATGACCAGAGAAGCAAGAGTTGCAGCAGCACAAGCGACAATCTTTGCATTGCTTGACAACAAACAAAAAGAGTTTATAGAATTTGTATTGAGCAAATATATTGAGACGGGCGTTGAAGAACTCGACCAAGAGAAACTACCAATCTTACTGACAAACAAATATCAATCGTTGGAAGATGCAAAAGAAATTTTGGGAGACGTTGCAAACATCAGCCGACTGTTTATAGAATTTCAACAACATTTATACAAACAGAAAGCAGCGTAATGACAGGACAAATCCGACAAACAGCCAACGCTTCGCAGTCATACACATTTGCAAGCCACACAAGCCAACGCACAGACCAAAGCTTGCAAAAGAGTATGCCTGCCCAACCGCACGGGGTCAGACAATCAGACGACCGAAAAGAACAACGAAGGCACAACAGCACCTACCCAAAAGGCGGAGTTTCGTGTTTCAAAGATAGTTTAGTGGTTAATGGAAGTTTAGTTTTTCAAATCAAGTTTTGTGGTAAATATTAACCATTAGTCAGAATTCTAAAACGACTCCATAAAAAAAATTGATAATGGACAACAAATAAGACAAAATAAATCTGACAGACAACGATTTGACACGCCCAAAAATTACATATTCTGAACTAGAACGTATAAACAAAATCGTTTTCAAGCCTTGTGGCCTAGAACTAACTAACGTAGAAGCCGAACTAGAAAGTATGGAATATTCTGCCCATAATTTTAATCTTGGTGGACAAAAAGTAAAATTTCGTACTGCGAAAATTACGCCAACAAAAACAGGTCTGTTTGTAACGCTTTGGAAACGCGACAAAAACAGAATAATTGTACCGTTTGATATTTCGGACAACATTGACATTTACATAATTGCGACACGAAAAGAAGCTAAATTTGGATTTTTTGCATTTCCTAAAAATATACTTTACGAAAACAAAATATTATCCGACAAGAACCGAGATGGGAAACGAGGAATAAGGGTTTATCCAAGTTGGCACTTGACAACAAATAAACAAGCACTCAAAACGCAGCTTTGGCAAACAAAATATTTTTTTGATATTTCGGAAGAAAAACAAATTGACTTTAAAGAAGTAATGAAAATTTTATAAATTGCGTTTATGAAAACCATTGTGCGTTATACTGCAAAATCCCTTAATATTCAAAAGAAAAATTCTTTAATAACTTCCTTCTCTTAAATTTGACAAATGAATACTGTACGTGTAAACATATTAAACCCAAAGGCTTCAAGGCTGTTAAGAGACTTAGCAGACCTTAATCTTATTTCAATACAAGATAGTTCAAAAAATGGCTTTAAAAGTCTATTAAAAAAATTGCGTTCTAATTCGAAATCAACTCCTTCTTTTGAAGAAATTACGAAAGAAGTTGAAATTGTGAGAGCCAGACGCTTTGAAAAACAAGGTTAATCGAATAGTAATTGACACTAATCTTTGGATTAGTTTTTTAATTACAAAAGACTTTACCAAGCTTGATGAAATACTTTTTGCTAAAAATGGAATTTTGATTTTTAGTAATGAGTTGCTTAATGAGTTTTTGGAAGTTGCAAAACGACCAAAATTTATACGCTTCTTTTCTTCGTCAGATATTGAAGAGCTTTTAGAAACAATATAAGAATACGTAGAATTTATAAAAGTAC
>JAAFJZ010000181.1 GCA_013298205.1 Cytophagales bacterium | reverse complement strand
AGTGATGTAAAACCCAGATAAATGATAAGACATTGCATAAGTGAGATGTATCTCAAATTTGTAATGACAGAACCCGGCTTATAGACTTGTATTTATTTTAATTATAGAATTATTAAACCTCAATGACTGAAAAAATAATACTTCAAGCACTTTCTACAGTAGAAGAACCAGATCTTAAAAAAGATTTAGTTACGCTAGGAATGATAAAAAACATTAAAATCGATGGTAAAAAAGTTTGGTTTACAGTTGTTCTAACCACACCAGCCTGCCCTTTAAAAGAATTAATTAAATCAAATTGTACTAAAGCTATACACAATTTAGTTGGACTTGATATTGAAGTAATTATAACTTTGGATGCAGATGTAACAAGTACAAGATTGGGTAATGTACCTTTACTTCCTGGTGTAAAAAATATAGTTGCAATAGCCTCAGGCAAAGGAGGTGTAGGTAAATCTACTGTAACTTCAAATTTGGCAGTTTCTTTACAAAAATTGGGCGCAAAAGTTGGGATAATTGATGCAGATATATTTGGTCCATCTATCCCAACTATGTTCGATTGTGAAAATGAACAACCTAGAGTTGAAATTGTAAATGGCAAAAATTATATTGTTCCTGTGAATCAATATGGCATAAAGCTTATTTCTATTGGTTTTTTGGCTCCAGCTGAGAGTGCAGTCGTTTGGCGTGGACCCATGGCAAGTTCAGCTTTAAAACAATTTATAGGCGATTGTATATGGGATGATTTAGATTATTTGTTAATAGATTTACCTCCAGGTACGAGCGATATTCATCTTACTTTGGTTCAAACAATTCCACTTTCTGGAGCTGTAATCGTTACTACTCCACAAAAAGTAGCACTTACAGACGCTCAAAAAGCACTTTCTATGTTTAAACAAACGCAAATAAATGTTCCAATTCTTGGCGTTATAGAAAACATGTCATATTTTACTCCAGAAGAACTTCCAGATAATAAATACTATTTGTTTGGGCAAGATGGAGGCAAATCTTTCGCTATCAAACATAATATTCCTTTTCTTGGTGAAATTCCAATCGTTCAAGGTATTAGAGAATCTGGAGATTCGGGTCGCCCTTATGCTTTAAACAATGATATTACGGCAAAAGCATTCAAAAATACTGCTGAAGCCCTTGCACAACAACTGGCTTTAAAAAATGCAATGGTTTAGCAGAATTTTTTATTCTCGAAAGTTGTAGTATTTCGATTGATTTTAATAGAAAACTATAATTCCTTTTTTTAACAATATTTTAAGCTACAATTTTAATTTTTAAATTCATTTAAAATAGAATTATATTGTTTTAAATTTTAACATTTTAATGCTTTTGAAATCTAAAAAAACAATTCTATTTAAAAATCGCTTAAGACAATCAAATAAACTTACTTTTTATCCTTCTTTGAAATTAAAGTTAACAATTTGAATCAATCATAAAATTTATGAGAATAACAGTTTCCGTATTATTGCTTTTACTATTTTTTAATGCATCAATTTTTTCTAATAATGTAAATATTACTAACATTTCTGTAACCCCCACAACCATTCAGTTTGACATTAGCTGGAACAACAGCTGGAATACAGCAGCTCCTTTTAATAACTGGGATGGGGTTTGGATTTTTGTAAAAACACAAGTTTGTAGTCCAGGCTCTAGCCCATGGCTACATGCCGATTTAAGCAATGTAAGCGCAAATCATTCTGTAAGTGGAGTTGTACTTCAAGTAGATGCCGTTACAGATAGTAAGGGTGTTTTTATTATAAGAAGTGCTTTAGGCACAGGTAACATTGCAAGCTCAACCGTATTGTTAAGATTTTCAAATACTTATGTAGTAGCAAATACAAACTTTGAAGTATTGGGAATTGAAATGGTTTATATTCCACAAGGAAGTTTTAATATAGGTGATGGCTCAAGTGCTTTTACCCAATCATATAATTCATTTGGAACTAATAATACTAGTCCTGCAAATACCATTAGTTCAGAGGCCACAATTCCCCAAGACATTTTCAGAAACAATGTATCTGGACCAAATGGTATGACTTCCAACAAAACACTTAATGCAACTTTTCCTAAAGGTTTTAATCCATTTTATTGTATGAAATACGAAATTAGCCAGCAACAGTATGTTTCATTTCTTAATTTGTTAGATTTTAATCAACAAACTAATAGAACTGCATCATTACCATCTTCTGCTATTGGTACAGCCGCGCTTGCAGCTAGCTCAGGAGATAATAGAAATAGCATTGAAATACGATCTTCTGGAATTCCATTTTCTACTCCTGCAATCTATGGCAATGATTTGAATGGAAACAATGTTTTTGATGAAGCTGCAGATGGAGGAAACGTAGCTTGTAATTATTTATCTTGGGATGATTTAAGGGCTTATTTAGATTGGTCTGCACTTAGACCCATGACAGAATTGGAATTTGAAAAAATTTGTAGAGGTAGTAATATGGCTATAGTTTCAGAGTTTCCTTGGGCATCTAATACAATCAATCAAGCCATATCTAGTTCGTTATTAAATGCAGGACAGGTTTCAGAAGTTTCTAATACAAGTGGAAATGGACTTTGTGCTTATAACGCAGGTGCAAGCTCTACTTTAGGTCCTTTAAGGGTGGGTTTTGCTGCTACTAGCTCCACTTTAAGAGCAGGAGCAGGAGCAGCGTTTTATGGTGTAATGGATATGGGAGGTAATTTATGGGAACAAACATTTCAATGTGGTTGGTACGATGTTCCTAATAATTTTAGAGTTTTTAATAGTATTTTTTTTAATGGTTCACTTGGTGATGGCTTATTAGATGGCACAGGGAACACAAATCTATTGAATTGGGGAGGAGGGGTAGGTTTATCTATTGTAAGAGGAGGGAATTGGGAATATTCCTCACAAAGAGCTCAAACATCAGACCGCTTTTATGTAAACAGCACTGCTGAAAATGCAACCAGAGTGCGCAGAACGGGTGGAAGAGGGGTAAGACAATAACTGCCTCTTTTCCATTAAAATCATCTCAAATGATAATCAAAGTCTTTATTCGATTAATTTTTTTTTATTTTTAGTTTTTAAACTTAATAATGCTTTTGCACAATTTTTAGGAGGTGATAGTGATGGTCATGGTCATGTTAATTTAAGATTATTTAATTCATCCTGTACGATTGTTAACTCAAATCCCTATTCAGGAGGGGATGATGATGGTCATTCTAATCTAAGATTAGTTAATATCACTTGCACAAACTTAAATTCGAATCCATATCTTGGAGGAGACGATGATGGTTTTTCTAATCTAAGATTAGTTAATATTATTTGTACCAACCTAAATTCAAATCCATATCTTAGAGGAGATGATGATGGAAATGTTAGACTTAGATTAATCAACTCAATATGTTCAGTTTCAAACGCTAATCCATACAATGGTGGAGATAATGATGGTTATGCTAGAATTAGGCTTACCAATGTAGATAGCTTAGCTTGTGCAACTATTTTACCCATAAAACTTTTGAGTTTCAGTTTAAATTGCCAAAAAGAGTTGGTTCTATTGGATTGGAGTACTGCTTCACAAATAAATAATCAATTTTTTATAGTCGAGAAAAGTGTTGATGGAAAAAATTGGAATGATATTGGCAAAATTAATGGTGAGGGCACTAGCTTTGGTTTAAAAAAATATTCATTTACAGATACTCCTCCTAATGATAACTCTTATTCTTATTACAGATTAAAACAAGTTGACTTTGATGGTACTTTTAGCCATTCAGAAATAATTGCGAGCGAGTGTTTTAAAAATAAGACTAATTATTTTAGCATTTATCCCAATCCTAGTGATGGAGTATTTTATTTTAAAAACTTAGATTCTAAAGACCTTTCTGAAATAAAAGTATTTGATTCTTTAGGCAAAATAGTTTTTGAAATTAAAGCCAATGGAAATACAACAAAGTTAGATTTAAGTCATTGTTCAAAAGGGGTTTATATTGTTACTATAAATGGAAGTTCAGGAAATGAATTTTTCAAATTGATATTATTGTAACATGATATCAATTTGAATTTACTCTATTTTTTTAATAATCAATCTTCAGCTTTTTCTTTACTATCAGCCATACGCACGATTTTTGGTGTAAACTTTGCTAATACATTTACCAAATCTTTTTGATTTTCTATGACTTTATAGATGTCTTTGTAAACCATTGGAGATTCGTCTAAACCTCCACCAATTAGTTGAATACCTGCTTCTTCCACAACTTTTGCAAAAGATTCTTTGGTAAGATTTTTGAAAGCTGCCGTGCGAGACATTTGCCTTCCTGCTCCATGCGAAGCCGAATTAATGGCGTTCGCATTTCCTTTACCTCTCACCACAAATCCCGGCTGCGTCATCGAACCTGGAATTATTCCCAACTCAGTTGTTGAGGCAGGAGTAGCTCCTTTTCGATGCACAATAACATCTTCTCCGTTTGGCAATTTTTCTTTCCAAGCAAAATTATGGTGATTTTCAATCCGAATAAGTGGAGAATGTCCAAGTGCTTTTGAAATTTTATTATGAATTTCGTGGTGATTTGCCGAAGCATATTCACCTGCCAAATTCATCGAAAGCCAATATTCTATTCCTTCTTGTTTATTCATATCTAACCAAGCCAAATGTTTGGCTTCATCTGGCAAAATTGTTTTTTGCATTGCCAATTTAGAATAATAATTTGCAATATTCCCACCAAAACCTCTTGAGCCTGAGTGTGATAATAATGCCAAATATTTGCCAACAGGAATATTTATTTCCGAGTCAAAAGCAGAAATTTCAATGATTCCCCATTCCACAAAATGATTGCCTGTACCCGAAGTGCCTAGTTGTTCATAGGCTTTGTATTTCAAATCACGAATCAATTTCGTAGCTTCCCATTCAGGTTTGTCGAATAAATCTTCATTGAATTTTCGTCTTGTGGTACATCCAATTCCAAAAAAGGTATGTTCCATTAACATTGCTTTTAATTTATCATTTTCATTTTCGATGACAGTTTCTGGAAAATCAAAAATACTCAAACACATACGACATGCAATATCCACACCAACTGCGTAAGGAATTATAGTATTATTGAGCGTAGCCAAAACGCCACCAATCGGCAATCCATAGCCTTGATGGGCATCGGGCATCAAGGCACCTTTTACCGAAATTGGTAAACGCATGGCGGTATTCATTTGATTATAAGCACCTTGCTCAATTTCGTTTTTGCCATATACTTCATATTCAAGTGGATTTTCAAGCAGAGATTGGCTTAATTTAACCATCGTTTCGCCTTTTTCTAATTGAAAAACAGCTTTCACCGATGCTGGATTTTCAAGAATATTTTTTGCTAAATCGCTTAATTCAATCGTATTTCCTTTTTCGTATTCTTTAGAAACATAAACGGCAATGTTGTAAAACTTACCTTTTGTTTTTATGTGACTTTTTGGGTCTTTTACAATTTCTAAGAAATGTTTTATAACTTCTCTTTTAGGCATTACTCCGTTTGAAATCAAGCCATTTGAGATTCTCAAAAACTTTTCTTGAAATTCAACGGTTTCAACTCCCCAACTTATTAATTCTTCATTTGTCAATAATTCAATTTCATTTTCCATTTTTTTTAATTTAATGCTCCTAGCCAAATTACTATAATAAACGCATTATTTAATTGCGCATAAATTAATTACTTTTGCATAAAAAGATATGCAAAAGCTAGAGATTAAAAATAAGTCTGAAATACAAGATTTAATAAGAAACTATTTCAAAAATAATG
>JAAFJZ010000180.1 GCA_013298205.1 Cytophagales bacterium | reverse complement strand
ATTTTGTAGAAAAAGATGCATTTTTTTTTATGAACACCGGCTCTCCACATCATGTAGAATTTGTGGAAGAAATCGAAAAATATCCAGTTTTTGAAAATGGAAAAAAAATTCGATATTCACTACAATATGCTGAAGGAGGAACAAATGTGAATTTTGCACAAAGAATAGATGATGCCTTTTTTGTACGCACTTACGAGCGGGGCGTAGAAAATGAGACTTTATCTTGTGGAACAGGCGTAACAGCTGTGGGCATAGCTGCAGCTACAATGGGTTATAACAGCCCTGTCAAAATTAAGACTTTAGGAGGAAATTTAGAAATTCATTTTGAAAAAGATGAAAAATCATTATTCAAAAATATATACTTAGTAGGCCCAGGTGAAAAGGTTTTTGAAGGAATTTGGGAAGTTTAAAAACGTTAACTTTCAATTATCTTTTTGAAAACTTGATATGCTTTTCCACTTTCTAATGATTCTTTAGCCATATTTTGCCCAGTAATAAAATCAATTTCATTTGCACAACTTATTGCCAAACCTGCATTAGCGATAACAACTTCATTTTGTGCTTCTGTGCCTATATTTTGCAAAATTGATAAAAATATTTTCGCAGATTCCTCAGCGTTTGAACCTCCTTTTAAATCTATCATAGATAGCTTTTTTCTACCTAAATCTGTAGGTGTAATTATTTTCTCTCCAGATTTTGTAAATATTTTTACATTACAGGTTAAAGAGTTTTCATCATACCCATCTAAAGCGTGTAGGATTAAGAATTTTTTATCCAACTTTTGGTATAAATAACCATACAAACGAAGAAGCTCTAAAGAATAAACACCAATTATTTGTTTGTTAGGAAAACACGGATTAACCATCGGACCAAGAATATTAAAAAAAGTTTTTACCGCCATTTCTTTTCTAATTGGAGCTACATTTTTCATTGCAGGATGAAATAAAGGTGCATGTAAAAAACAAATATTGCTTTTATCGATGTTAGATCTGAGTTTATCAATATCATTAGTAAACTTTAACCCCAATGCTTCTAACAAATTGGAAGAGCCAGTAGAAGAAGAAACTGCATTATTACCATGTTTAGCAACTTTAACTCCAGCACCTGCTACTACAAAAGCACTTGTTGTAGAAATATTAAATGTGTTTTTACCATCTCCACCTGTTCCACACAAATCTATTGGGTCAAACTCATGAAGATCCATAGGCAAACAAGCCTCTAGCATGGTTTCTCTAAAACCTTCAAGTTCAGCCAAAGTAATGCCCCTCATCAAAAAAACAGTTAGAAAAGAAGCTGTTTGTGCTGAAGAAACTTCATTAAAAGCTATTTTTCTTAATGCCTCTTTTGCTTCAAATCGAGTTAAAATATAATTTTGATAAAGTTCGTTTAACAGCTCCTTCATGGACCAATAATTTTTTTATTAAGTTTGGATTAATAATTGCAAATCTAAATTTATTATTTGAAATTAAGCATAAGCAACTCCATATCAAATCTTTGAAATGTAAGTCTTAAAAAAAAGAATTATATTTTTTAAAATTAAGATTTTGAAAATTTTGAAATCAACCAAAATATCAGCCTAGAAAACATAGAAAGTACCCAAACCAAACTGGCATATAAAGCACCAAATATAGCCAAACTTGGATAAATTAAAACAAAAAACACTTGCCAAACATAGTAAAGAAAAGTTTTGGGTACTTCTGGGCGGGTTTCTACTGGACTTGCTTCCATGATAAATAGGGTTAAAATTATTTTTGGTTATATTTGGGATTCAATTTATAAATTTCGGCTGTGAAAATCAAAACTTTTGTTTTTAACGACTTACGTGAAAATACATATCTCATTTGGGACGAAACTAAAGAAGCTATTATTATAGATCCAGGTTGTTACAGTAACACAGAAAACAATGAATTAGTTGGCTATATTAAAAAAGAAAATTTGAATCTTAAGTTAATTATCAATACCCATTGCCACATTGACCATGTTTTGGGAAATTATTTTGTCAAAAACAAATATAATATTCCTTTATGGATACCAGAAAAAGAGGTTGAAACTTTTCTTGCTGTAAAAGTTTATGCCCCCCACTATGGCATTTTTCAATACCAAACTTGTGAATATGATGCGTTAATCAAAGAAAACCAAAGAATTGAGTTTGGTAATCTGCATTTTGAAACACACTTTTTGCCGGGACATTCACCTGGGCATTTGGTTTTTTTAAATAATGACTATAAAGTAGCTTTTTGTGGAGATGTAATTTTTTATGAAAGCATCGGTCGTACAGATTTGCCAGGAGGAAATACCGAACAACTTTTAAAGAGCATTAAAACCAAGCTTTTCACTTGGGATGAACAAACAACTTTATATCCTGGACATGGGCCCAAGACCAATGTTGCGCATGAAAAGGGAAATAATCCTTATGTTCGTTAGTCATTTATGCAAAATCTAACTTGTTGCCGTAATTGTGAAGATGCTCTAAAGCAATTTTAATATATTCTTTTGTTACAAGATTTTTCTTTCTTTCATTCCAATCCCGAATTTGATTAAATAGCTGCTCTTCTGTTAAACTCGGATTTTCACTTATTAAAAAATGAGCTGATGAAAGAATTTCTAGCGACAATGTTGTTTCAAAACCATCAATAATTTTAAATACGCTTTCTAATCGTTGCTTTTGGTCTGAAGCTAAATTAGTATTTACATATTGTTCTACTTCGTTATATTTTTCATAATTTAATTGCAAAGGTTCAAATGCCCTCGCTTTCATTTGTTCTAACCCGGTAAGATATTTCCCATTCAATGCATACAAAACCTTTTCTATTGCTTGTGCATAGGGCCCATATTTATATGGAACAAATTGCAACCGCATAGGCTCTCCGCTTTTTTGTAGAAAGTAAGCAAGTTTGTTTGCAGAAAAAATGCTTGCCACTTCTCCCAGTTTTTCATACTTGAATAAAGCATACAGTAACATTGCTCTTGCAGCCGTTAGACCTACTTCTTTCTTGATTGTTTCTTTTTGCAGAATTTCCTTTACAGCTTCATTTGGTTCATATATTTGTATTGAAACATTAGAAAGGTGTCCAAGATATTTATTAATCATGGGTTTGATTTTATCCCATTTAAGTCCTCCATTTCCGCAACCTAAAGGTGGAATTGCAATACTTTTAATTTCATATTCTTCAATAACTTTTGCTAAGTTTTTTAGCCCATTTTCAATGTAAATGTATTGTGATTTCCTAAACCAATCTGTTTTGGTTGGAAAATTGATGATGAGTTTTTCACCATTTAGGGTATTTTCTTTAACAACCAGCATTTTACCTACTCGTATTTCGCCTTTTTTACTGGCAGCTACATAAATTTTAAAATTCAAAGGAAACCGTTCTTTGAATTGCAGTGCAATTCCTTTTCCCATCACACCAACAGTGTTTACGGTGTTTACTAAAGCTTCTGTGTCGGCTTCAAGCATATTTCCTGTTATATATTTCATAAGAAATAGAATTCTGTTTTTATTTTAACTTCAATTATTAAGTTAAGGGCTTCAATTATTGCTTCTACTTGTTCTTTTTTAGTTTGATTAAGAACAGCAATTCGTTTAATGAAGTTTGCTGGAACATAGTCTTTCACTAAAAACTCAGCATGCTTTTTTCTTATTCTGTCTTCATCTCCATCTGCATTTTCATCTCTAAAATCGGTAGTTTTAATTGAACGCCAGTCAACTTTATTTTCAATATTATCCAATTTTTTAAAAAACTTAGAAATTGCCTTAGCTGCGTTACCATTTGTATAGCACCACTGAAAATCATCTGTTGCTAATTATCTTAATTTACAACAAAGGTAAACAATGTCTTCTTGAGGGCTGGCAGGTACTCCATGTCCGGTTACTATATTGTAAAGCATAGGTGTTCGCACAGAAAAGTAAAATGGAATATAATCGTTCACAACAGTATCAGGATAACATTTCACAACTTTCGTGTCCCTTTGATGAATAATTTCCTTGCTTCCAATGGTTAGAAATCCATTATCCTTTTTGTCTGAATTTTTACAATAAAAGCCATCACTAAAAATGTATTCCAAATTTTGAATAGGAACAATTCTATAGACCCATATTTTATCTAAATCAACTGACATTTTTACATTGCAATTTTATGCATTTATCTTGAATTTTCATTTAATAATTTATGATTCAAGTTTTTCTTATCAAAACTAGCTTTTAATATTCTGAAGAATTACTTTCATATTGCAAATTATTTAGTGGCACAAGCCGATTTGTTTTTTAAACTCAAAATTGTCAAATCCATACAATGAAAAATACTTTGTTTTGCTTCGTTTTACATATATTGGTACGATTTACCCATAAACATACAATTAAACGAAATAAAGAAATCAAATATAAACAAAATTAAATATTTGAGGCATTTGAAGCTAACTATATTACATTCTTATTAAATTAAGCGTGAAGGATAGAGCGTAAAGCCCACAGTGAGGCACGAACGAGGACTTGTAGCGATAGCCTGACACTTTTCGTGGCACGCCCCCAAATCATTTTCTTATTTTTAATTTTTGAAAGGCTAAGCTATTTTATGAAAAATTATTATTTTACACATCTTATTATTTGTGAGAAGTTCATTTGAAAATGCTTCTTTAAAGCTGATTTTATTGATGAAATTCAAATATTAAATTACTTTTGCCAAAACAGATTAAGCGAAATTATTATTTCTAACTCTATAAAAATGTCAATCGAAAAGCATAAATTTAAAATCGTTTCTGCAAAATTTCTCAAAACCAAGTCTTATAACCTTCCTTATGCATTTCAAGATGCATCTATGGGGCCGTTTTCTACTTTCGGTTATAGTGCTTTGCAACTTACCGATGCGGATGGATTTCAATCTGAAACCCCTGTTACAGGTTCTGTGATTCCGGTTCTGGAAGCTATGCTTTTTCCTATTATTTTTAGTAGCGAGCCAATTTTATATGACACATTATTTGATAAAATGTATTGGGCTATTCGCAATGAAGGTCATCGTGGGCAAGCGGCTTCTGCTTTGTCATTTATAGATTTGGCCTTGCACGAAATCGCTTCTATGCGTGAAAACGAATCTTTGCACCGCTTTTTGGGAGCGGAAAGAGATTGGGCGAGAGTTTATGCTTGTGGAGGCGGCACTAACCTAAGCATAAAAGAATTAATTACCGAAACCGAAGGGTTTATAAAAGATGGTTATGACACGGTAAAAATAAAGGTGGGAAAAAACTCTGGAACCTGCATGGCAGAAGATGTAGAACGAGTAAAAGCTTTACGAAATGCGGTGGGCAACCAAATCAAAATTGCTGTAGATGCCAATCAAATTTGGTCTGCAGAGCAAGCCATTTCTTTTTCAGAACAAATTAGTGCCTTGGGCATTGAATGGTTTGAAGAGCCTGTTCATGCAGCAGATTTGCAAGCCATGCGCACGTATTCTCAAAAAGCAAGTATTCCTTGCGCAATGGGCGAATCGGAATATGCAGGTGTGGTTTTTAATTCGATTGTAGAAATGGGTGTAAAACACATTCAGCCGATGATACCTAAAATCAATATTAGAGAATGGATGCACGCTAGGGATTTGGCTATTAAGCACAGCTTAGATTTGAGTTCGGGTTATTTTTCTCAGATGACTTGCCAATGGGTAGCTACGGCAAGGGAAAAAGATTCTACCGAAATTTTAATCCCAATTATAGGCACACTAAATGAGTTTTTGAAAGTGAAACCTGAAATTAAAAATGGCAAGTTCTTGATTCCCACT
>JAAFJZ010000018.1 GCA_013298205.1 Cytophagales bacterium | reverse complement strand
TCTTCCTTACTTTCTTTATTGGCAAATGCTAAATCTGTGGCAGCACCTTCTTTGGCGGTAATTAAGTGATCACAATGAGCGGTAGAGGGAACAGCGACTTTGGCTCTTCCCGATTGCATAAATTGCAAAAGTGCCATTTGGGCTGTGGCATCTTGCATAGCCACTCTATCGGGTGCAAAATCTACATAAGAGGCTCCACGAGAAAAGTTTTCACCTTTTTGGTCAATGTGTAAATGGGAATAAAGAATTTTTTCTGTTAGTGTCAAAGGGCGACCTACAACTTTGCGTGCAGCTTCCACTTTGGCAGGAAGGTTTTTGTAAACCTCTTTGATCATTTCTATGTCAAATGCCATGTTTTTTTGATTGATTTATGATGAATAACTTAATAAAAAGTAAAATTGACTCCAAAAATAAACATAAAATTAGTTTGTGCTAAAAAACAGGTTTTAAATAATTTAGTTTAGAATGGGTATAAATAAAAAAACCAATTAAGCTTAGATGTATTTTTGTAGAAATCAAAGCCTTTTTTGAGCAATCATTTGATAAAAATTTTTGTCTTCAAAAGGATTTCCCAAAGTACAACACATTTGAAGTTCGGCTTGAAGTTTTGATTTGTTTAAATTCTTACCTATAAAAACAATCTTTGAACTCGGCTCAGAATCCCAAGCTTCAGCAATACTAGATACCAATTGGTCAAAAACGGATTGGAAAATGACTTTTTTATTTACATTATTAATATAGAGAATGCCTTTAATTCTAAAAACCTCTTCAGAACTCAATAAAATCTGAATATAAGTTTCGAGCCTAAATACATCAAAAGCCTCTTTAAATTCTAAGCTCACACTTGTTAAACCTAAAGCATGCGAGCTTGCTTGCTGCTGCATAAATGAAGCACTTGTATTCAAATTTTGAAAACTAAAGGTTTCATTTTTCAGTTTGCCAAAAGGGATTGAGGCAATATTTTCTGTGCTGAGTGCTTTTAGTTCTAAAACATCAATTGCTGAGGAAAATGCATGATTTTTTGGAATGACATGAGCCAATGGATTTACTTGCTTTACAAAAGCTAAAGCAAGAATATTTTCTTCTTCAGTACAAATATCGGTTTTACTTATGATTATGGTGTTTGCCAAAGAGATTTGCCTATATACGACTTGGTCTTGTAAAGAAGCTTTAATGGCGTTTTTTGCATCTACAATGGTAAGCAGTCCTTGAGTTTCAAAAAAATCTTGAACTCTTTTTTCTGATAATAATCTCCAAATTATGCTATCTGGATTGGCTATTCCAGTAGTTTCTATCAGTAAATGCGTGATTTCAGGAGCTGTGATGTGGATTGTTTCAATCGTTTCTATCAAATCATCATTTAGCGAGCAGCACACACAACCATTGGCAAGCGTATAGATTTGGTCATCTACACCGATTACCAAATCATTGTCAATAGCGATTTCTCCAAATTCGTTTTCTATTATTGCCAGCTTTCTCTGCTTGTAGAAATGAATAATTTCATTGATAAAAGTAGTCTTACCACTTCCTAAATAGCCTGAAATAATCGTAATGGGAATTTTCATTTTAAAGCTTGCAATTAGATTTTAAAACTACTAACTTTTAATAATTAAATTTTAATTTATTCAGTTATAAATTTATTAAAGGTAGAATTAACTAATGAATTATAAACAAAATTTAATTCGTAAATTTCTATAAAAAAATTTGTAAAATTGTTTTATAGAACTGAAAAAGAGATGCTTACTATTAAAAATTATATTTTAACCTACACATCCTCGTTTAAAGTGCATCTTAGTAACAATATTTTAATAGCTACAGCCTATTTGAAAAACTTTTTGAAATGTAAGAAAGAACACACCAATATGGTGCGAAAAGAATAAAAACAATCTGAGAATTTAGCAAACTATCAATACCAGTATTTTTGAGCTATTTCAATTAGAACCATCAGGAAGTGAATGAAAATACAACCATGTAGACTAATTTTTTGATAAAAGACTGTAAATGGCAAATGAGAGCGAGCGGTAAAAAGAACTCTTGTTATCACCAAAACTTTTGGTAAAAGCTCAAAAACAAAAACAAAAACAAAAATAATATGCCTATTTTCAATGCAATTGATACTGGGTAGAATGAAGTTTTGATGATGCCAAAAATGAATTGGGATTATCAGGCTATCAAGTAAGAGGGTGGAATGCATGGCATCACCATCAAGCTCTAGTAATGATGGCAAGCTTGTATATGCAACACATGAAAATAAATAACATTGTGAAATATCAATTGATGAGCGTAAGAGATGCAAGACTAATATTCAAAGCCACAATAACAAATGATAATCTAATCATAGAAGAAGCTTATAAACAAATGAAATATAAATAAAAAAAAGATATTGACCGGCACAATAAAGAGGAGAATTCTAAAGTCTTAAAGTAAAAATAAGCAATTTGGTCTCTCAAAAGTTCCGATTGAAATTATTTTTTGTTGACATTAAAATATTCACCGACTTGGTTAATAATTAGTTTTGTTGGTTGTCTTTCGTTGCGTTCAATTTTTTAAAGTAAAGATGTGTCGGTGAGTTTTGTCAATTTAAACGTACTTCATCTAAAATCTGTTTTAATGTGAATGTCCTTTTGTTCATAAAGATGTCGTTGTGGTAAAAGTCTAATTTTTTTAGGATATACGATAGGGTCTTAATCTCTGCTGTAGAGAGATTGCCTACAACGATTCTAGAAACTTTACTCATTTCTGGCAATACGCTCATAATCTCCATTTTGCCGTTTTCGGTTATAGCTACTCTAACACTTCGTTTGTCGTTTTCATCCGCAAATTCAGTAATCATTTTTTGGCTCAAAAGTCGTTTAATTACCTCCACGCCCGAGGTTCTTTCCATCACTTGCTTATTAATAAGTTCAGTTTTGGTTAAGCTATCAAAAGTCATCAATGTGATTAAGAATGCAAATTCATCAACAGTCTGAATCAAACTGTTCTCTAATGCTTTTTTAATATAGCCTTTTGCGTACCGAAACATTAAGGTTATTAAAATAGAAATATCGCTATTGCTTTCATCTCTAAGTTCTTTTAAAAAAGGTTCTTTGTTTCCAGCGTCATTCCTCATTTCAAGTTCGTTAGCCCCTGTTTGGGTTGTAAGGTAGCCCACAAAATCATTTAAGGTGTAAGGCGTTTTGCCCTTAAAATTTGATTCGAAGGTGTGTAAGTGTTCCAAGATTTCAAAAACAATTTCTTTTTTCATCGTTTTTATATTAAAGATGTAAACATCGTAAAATTAAAAAAAATCTACAAAAACACAAAATATTTTTTGTTTTTAATATGTTTACATTATATATTTACAAAATAAAAACGTAAACATATTAACATGGAAGTAGTAGCCAGCGTTTCAAACGCATCAAAGCAGTATAAAACGGGCGATACAGTAATAATCGCACTGCAACCGACTACCTGCGATTTCAGAAAAAACGAACTTACCTTAATCATTGGACCATCTGGTTCGGGCAAAACTACATTGCTGTCTTTGTTGGGTTGCGTTATTTTTCCTACTGAGGGGGAAGTAACTATTTGTAATCAAAAAATAAATGGACTTGGGCAGAAAGAACTCGCCAAAGTAAGACTTCAAAATATAGGTTTTGTTTTTCAAAGTTTCAATCTGCTCGCACCTTTAAATGGGTTAGAAAATGTAATGCAACCTCTGTTGTTACTTGGTCGCTCAAAAAAAGAGGCAAAAGAACTAGCAGAAGAAGCGCTAAAAAAAGTAACAATGCAAGATCGTATGTACAACCTTCCTAAAATGCTTAGTGGAGGTCAACAGCAACGTGTTGCCATTGCCAGAGCTTTGGTGACGAATCCTTCCTTGATGCTTTGTGATGAGCCAACAGCCGCTTTAGATATAAAAAGTGTTGCCATAGTTATGGAAGAACTCAAAATACTATCAACCACGGGCAAATCTGTTGCAGTTGTAACACACGATTTACGATTGAAGCAATTTGCTGACAGAATAATTTATGTAAACAATGGTGTTGCATCTGAAACACCATCAGAAGAAGAAGCATTGCACTAACCAATTAAAAACAGTAAAAATGAAAAAATTAATTTTATCCGCAGCAATTATTTGGCTTGCTCAAACTGCATACTGTCAAAAAAACTGCACAGTTGAAATTACGGGACTAAAATCAAATAAAGGTAAGTGTTTGGTTTACGTGTATAAGTCAGAAAAGGGATTTCCTACTGATACAAAATATGCAACAAGTGCAGTAACGGCTACCATTCAGAATGGAAGTTGTTCGGCTGTTGTGAAAGATATGCCTACTGGTGAGTATGCCATAATGGTTGTTCACGATGCAAACGACAACGGAAAAATAGATACCAATTTTATAGGAATGCCAAAAGAAGGTATTGGCACATCCAATAATGCAAAAAGCAGTTTTGGTCCCCCAAGTTTTGACGACTCCAAATTTAAAATTGTTGATAAATCCATGCTATTAAAAATCACCCTTAAATATCTGTAAAATGAAGAGAATACTAATAATTTGGATCATAGTAAGCCTACTAACAAGCTGTGATAATACAAAAAAAGAAACCAAAGCAGATTCAGTCAAAATAGATAACTTGAGAGCTTCTGAAGAACTGAAAATTGTCATTGGTACGGGTATAGTTGAGCCAGAAAGCGGAATATTGAAATTTGCGGCACCCATGGGCGGAATTGTAAAATCCGTATTTAAAAAAGATGGGGATAGTGTGGCAAAGAATGAAACTATTGTTCTTTTAATTGATGATGCAGAACAGAATAAAATTAACGAGATACGGTCGCAAATTCAAACGCAAAGGTCGCAAATTGTGATTGAACAAACACAGATTGAGGAAGCCCAGATAAACCTAAACAGCAAAACCAATTTGCTCAATAAGGGAAAGAGTTTAGTGATAAGTGGTGCTGAAACGCAGCAAGCAATTGAAGATTTAACCAACGATGTAAACATTTATCAAGTAAATATTGACCGAGCAAAGGCAAAAGTAAAATATGCCAACAGCAAATTAAGTGAGCTTTTTGCACAACTAAAAACAGCTGAAACCGAAGCCCAAATGAAAGTTTTTAAAGCACCATTAGACGGAAAAATATTGGATATAAGTGTAGAAAAAGGTGAGGCAGTTAGCCAATATGCTGTATATGTAGAATTTGCACCAAATGGAAATATAATTATAAAAGCACAAGTAGATGAATTGTTTAGCTCCAAGTTAAAAGTTGAGCAGCAAGTGGATATTTTTTACCGTGGTAATGATAAAGTAATTGCTACAGGTGAAGTAATTACGGTATTACCATACCTAAAAAAGAAATCCATTTTTTCTGAAAAAACAGACGAACAAGAAGACCGAAGAGTTCGAGAGATAAGAATTTCATTAAAGAATTCTGATGGCTTAATCATCAATTCAAAGGTTGACTGTAAAATAAAACTGTAAAACGATGTTATCAACTGCATTCAAATTCATTAAATACGACAAATCCAAGAGTATTGGGGTTATTATAGGAATTGTAATAAGCATCTTTCTTATTGGACAACAAATAGGAATCTTAGGTTTTCTCACGGGGTTGATGGGTGGGATAATTGAAAACTCAAACACTGATGTAGGTCAGATTTGGGTGGTAGACAATATCACGCAAAATGCCAATGAATTGGCAAAATTAGATGAGCGCATTGTGCAGGAAATAAGGAGTATTGAAGGAGTTGAAAACACTTATGCAGTGATAGCAACTGGGGGAATAGTTAAATTTAAAGATGGTAAAACCGCACCAGTAACACTTATCGGTAGTGAATCGCCAGTTTTTGCAGGTGGACCTAATCCGAAAAAAATTGTGAATGGAAATATCAATGATTTGAATTTAGACGGAGCCATTTCAGCCGAAACACTTGACGAAAGTATTTTTAATAACAGCGTAGCACTTAATACAAGAGTTGAAATAAATGGCAAGGAAGCATTTATAAGACTGCAAACAAAAAATGCAAGAAGCTTTGCAGGAACTATTTTTTATACCACGTTAAGCAAAGCCAGATATTTTGGAAATTACCCCGACACAAAAGTTAATGCTGTTGCCGTTAAAGTTAAAAATGGCTACACGATAAACGAAGTTGTTGAAAACATAAATTCAAAAATTTATGGTGTAAAAGCTTGGAACGCAAAGGAGTTAAAAGAGAAAACAATTGCATTTATCACCGTTTCATCAAACATTGGTACAAGTTTCGGAACGCTTATTGTTTTTGCCATAATAAGTGGATTTTTTATCATTGGTCTTACCCTCTACTCATCTGCCTTAGACAGAATTAGGGATTATGGAACTTTAAAGGCAATAGGTGCAACCAATGGATATGTGAGGAATTTAATTCTTTTGCAATCTTTCATTTTTGCCATTATAGGTTTTACAATAGCCTTGTTGCTGATAATAGGTTTCAAAACGGGTGTCGCTGCTGCTGGTTTAATAATCACTTACTCACCAATTGAATTATTCAGTTTCTTCTTAATCACTGTTTTTATTTCGGTAGGTGGGTCATTCTTTGCAATCAAAAAAATAAATAATGTAGAACCGGCCTCGGTGTTTAGAGGCTAAAAACAATTGTATGAAAAAAGTAATAATCTTCTTAATAAATGCATTCATAAGCCAATCGCTTTTCGCACAAATTACATTGAAAGAGTGCATTGAAAAAGGTTTGGCAAATAAAGTCAGTTTAAAAATTGCCAAAACCGAACAACTTTTGGCAAGCCTTAAAAGTATTGAGGCCAAAGGAAAGTATTTGCCTCAAATTTCTCTTGCCTACGATTACCGTTACAACCCAATCATCGCTACCCAAGTTGTTCCTGTTGGGCAGTTTAATCCCGTACCCACTAACGAAACACGAGGCATTCAATTCGGTACAAATTGGCAGCAAAATGCAGGGCTTACAGTTTATCAGCCCATTATTGATTTAACCGTCAAAAACCGATTTACAGAGAGTAAGCTAAAAGAATTAATCGCAAATATTGATGTCCAAAAAGCTGAAAATGATTTACAATTTGAAATTGTTAAGACATACATAAGGGTGCTGACTTTAAACTATCAAGTAGATGAAGCCATTTCAGATACGGTAAGAAGTCATATCTCATATAATATCGTAAAAGCTAAATTTAGAGAAGGCAAAGTATTAAAAACCGAACTTAACAATGCGGTGGTTAATCACAACAATAATTTGATTTCATTCAAAAAGTCGGTCGCCTCACTTTTTAATGAGAAAATTTATCTCCACTTTTTAACAAATATTGATTTAGAGCAAATTTTAGATGAGAAATTTTCAAGTGTCCCATTAAATGTATTTGATGCTGAAAGTAAAGTCGCTACCATACAAATAGATGCTACACCTGAATATCAAAAACTACTTTTAAGGAAACAATTAATAACACAGCAAATCAAAACCGAGAAAACAAAATATACTCCTTCAGTAAGTTTTCAAGGCTTTTTGGGGGCAAATCAGTTTAGCCAAGATTTTGTGCCATTTCAACGCAGTTCGTGGTTCGGCAACAGTTATGTTGGGCTGTTTGTAAAACTTCCCATTTTCTCCCCCGACAAATCAATTAACGGAACAAAACAACTACAAAACCAATTAACTACCATTGACCTCGAAAAAGAAGAATTGAAGTCGGATAAAAATAAACAGCTAAGGCAAACAGGAATTGAAATTGAAAAATTGAACGATGAATTAAAAATTAAAAAGGAAAACCTGACTTTATTGGAGGAAAATATAACTCTTTTCCAACAAAGGATAGAGAACGGACAAGTTGCAACATCAGAATTAAATCTACAAGAAGCTGAAATACAGAAACTTAAAATACAAATAAATCAAATAAACGAGCAGTTGAACAAAGCATTGGCAGAACGTCTTTTCATTTCTGGAGAATTAGGTAATAGGTTAAAAGTTTTTTAAAAATGGCATTATCAAATGAAAAAATCGCAATAAACTCCCCTATAGACTATGCTCGCTTTATGTTGCAAGCATAGCCCATAATGAAAACAATGTTACATATAGTTTCATTAATTTTGACCGTAAGTCCTTTGAGATTAAACTGACCATTGAAGTTGATGTTATTCCTAAGTAAGCAGAAATATTTTTTTAGAAACTTATTGTTACAACGGGCGAAATCTTATAGTGAGCAAAGTAAGTAGCTTTTTATCTTTGAAGTAAAAAATCACTTATTATCTTGTCATTTATGCAACATTAAAAATAAATAACATTGTGAAATATCAATTAATTAGCGTAAGAGATGCTAAATTAATAATCAGAGCCTTAATGACAGATGATATTCAAATCATAAAAGAAGCTTAAAAATAAATGAAAAACAAGCATATTCATAGAAAAAAGATGTGGACAGGTGCTATAATAAGGAGAATTCTAAAAACTTTAAGTCAAATTAGTTAAATTTTTTATCAACTCTAATTCACCCACAATTTCACCCATTCAAAAATGCCTCACATTTTTAATTATTTCTCCAAAACTCACTTTTTTCCCATACATCAATATCCCCGTTCTAAAGGTTTTTGAAGCAAGCCAAGTCATCAACAAAAAAGTTGCTACTAGGCTTAAACAAGAAATTAATAAATCACCCCAAGCCACACCCAAACCTATGCGCAAGGGCATGATTACAGGTGAAGTAAAAGGAATAATTGATAAAATTTGCGCCCAAAATCCGTTGGAATCTTTCAAAATGCTAGGCACCATCACAAATGCCCCAAGCAAGGGGAAAGTAACAGGGAAAATAAGACTTTGCGTGTCATTTTCATGGCTAACCAAGGAGCCTACTGCCGCAAAAATAGCTGCATAAAGCAAGTATCCGAAAATAAAGAAAAATACAAAACCCATAAGCAAATCAAAAAATGGGATAGCATAAATAGATTCTATGAGATGGTTCATTTCTAAAGTTTGCTTGATTTGAGAAGATTCTGATAGTGTTTTCATGAGATTTTCATTTCTAAAACGCGCTATCTGAAATCTTTGTGAAATCAACAAACTTCCCAAGCTACTCATAAATATCCAAATCAGAAATTGGGTAAAAGCCACCAAGCCCAAACCAATGATTTTGCCAGCCATAAAAACAAATGGATTTACAGAAATAACAATCAACTCAATTACTCGTCCTGCTTTTTCTTCTATCACGCTACGCATCACTTGTACAGAATACATAAAAATGAAAAAATAAATCAGAATAGCCGAAAATAATGCAGCTGTTTGTATGGCTTCTTGGTATGGATTTGATTTTTTTGTTCCTTCAAAAATAGGTTTTATATGAATGGAATTTTGGTTTGATTGTTGCAAAATCTTGAAAGCAATAAAGCTAGTGATATTTTTTTCAAGGCTACATGAAGCCTCAGTACTTAGCGACTTTGCAATCTGAAAAGTAAATTCATTGCTTGCCTGCTGCCAGCTTTCTTTTTTATTGAAATCAACTAAAGCGTCATAATCTTGGTTTTTATATACAAAACTCGCTTCATTAGGCTGTAAATTGATTATTTCATATACAACCGAATTGTCGGTTTCAAAAACATTTTGGGCATCTTTATGAGCAGAATTAACCAAAACCCGCAATTTTTCAGAATTTAGATTATTAATTCCCAATGGAATAATCAACATTAACGAAAGAATAACTGGTCCTAAAAGTGAAAGCAACCAAAAACTCCTCTTGCCCACACGCGTGAGAAATTCTTTTCTAATCACGAGATATAAATTTCTCATTCTGTGGGTTTCGTTTGTTTTTTTTGAATCTCTTGAAAGAAAATATTTTCTATGCTCGGTACAAGTTCTGCAAAATGCAGGATTTGTGCGCTTTTCATAAATAGTTCTAAAATCGCATTCGGATTTTGATTATTACCATTATTTATTAAATATTCATATTCATCGTTTTCTATTTGCTTCTGGCTTAATATTTCAATTTGATTTCCCAAATCGGGTTTCCCTTTTGTATTCACTTGCAATATTCGTTTGCCAAATTCGCTCTTGATTTTCTTTTTTTCGCCCTCCATCACCACTTTCGATTGGTAAATCAAAACCAGATTTTGACATAAATTTTCTACCGTATCCATGCGATGTGTAGAAAAAAGTATGCTTGTGCCTTCTTTATTCATTCTTAAAAGCACATCGGTAAGCAATTTGGCATTCATTGGGTCTAAACCAGAGAAAGGTTCATCCAAAATCAAAAACAATGGTTTGTGAATACTGGCAGCCAAAAACTGTATTTTTTGTTGCATTCCTTTTGAAAGTGATTCCACAGTATGGTTTAGCCAATCAGCTATTTCCAACTCTTCAGCCAAGATTTTCATATTTTGTTTGGCATCATTTTTACTCAAACCCCTAAGTTGCGCCAAATAAAGCAATACTTCATTCGCCTTCATTTTAGGGTACAAACCTCTTTCCTCTGGCATATAGCCAATTTGTTTCACATGATTTTTACTAAAATTTTGATTATCAAATAAATAATCTCCACCATCAGGCATCAAAATTCCAGTTAATATTCTTAAAAGTGTAGTTTTTCCTGAACCATTAGGTCCCAAAAGCCCATAAATACTCCCTTTGGGCACCGCAAAACTTACATTTTCTAAAGCTTGATGCTTGTAAAAAGATTTGGAAATATTTTTAAGCTCTATAATAGAAGACAAAGTAGATTTTTTTGATTTGGTTATTTTTCAAAAGGTGAAAATATTTGGCTTGCAATTTTCATCTTTTAGTCAATATTTCCTATTTTTAATAAGCCTAAAACTGAAATTTTAGCATGAATTGATAAGCAAATTGCCAAATATGTCATTTTTACATTTAGCTACATTTGGCATACAATTTGATTGACTTTTTTGCGTTAAACATCAAATTTAAAAGTTATAAATCGTATGAAAATTTTAAAAATAATCGCCTTGGGTCTATTCGGAATGGTTTGTAGTTTAGCTACCCTGTTTTTTTATCAAACATTTGCGAATCAAAATAGCGATTTTCAGGTGCAAACCAATGCAGCAAGTTTTATTGCCAAAAAAGTTTCTTCTCAAAATCCGAGTCCTCAATTTGACTTTAGCCTAGCGGCAGAAAAAAGTATGCCTGCTGTTGTGCATATTAAGTCTATAATGAAGGCTCAAAATTATGGCAATGGTGAAAGAAATCCTTTTTATGATTTTTTTGGTGATGATTTTCCTCAAATGCAGCCTAAAAATCAACCTAAAGGTCAGTCGGCTGGCTCGGGAGTAATCATAAGTAAAGATGGTTATATCGTTACCAATAACCATGTAGTAGAAAATTCTGAGGAAATTGAAGTCGTTTTGTATGACAAACGCACCTTTAAAGCCAAATTGGTAGGTACAGATCCTTCCACAGATTTGGCGGTTTTGCAAATTAGTGCCCAAAATTTACCCAATATTATTTTTGCCAATTCCGATGCCGTAAAAGTGGGGCAGTGGGTACTGGCAGTGGGCAATCCATTTAATTTGGAATCGACTGTAACCGCAGGTATCGTGAGCGCAAAAGGCCGGAATATTAATATTTTGAAAGATAATTATGCCATTGAGTCTTTTATTCAAACCGATGCAGCCGTAAATCCAGGAAATAGCGGAGGTGCTTTGGTCAATTTAGATGGAGATTTAATCGGAATAAACACCGCTATTGCCTCACCCAATGGTGCTTTTGCTGGTTATTCTTTCGCTATTCCATCTGAAATCGTAAGAAAAATTACGGAGGATATAGTCAAATATGGCAACGCCCAAAGAGGATTTTTGGGCGTAACCATTCGCAGTGTGGACGGAGCACTTGCAAAAGAGAAAAATTTGAATGTTAATGAAGGCGTTTATGTGGACAGTTTGGTCGAAAATGGCTCAGCAAAAGCCTCTGGACTTAAAAAAGGGGATGTGATTACGAAAGTAGATGAAGCCGAAGTCAAAACTGGGCCTATGCTACAAGAACAAATTGGCAGACACAGACCCGGTGAAACGGTTAAAGTGCAAATTAATAGGCAAGGAAAAATATTGAATTATGAAGTTTTGCTTAAAAATAAGGACGGCAACAAAGAATTAATCAAAAGAGACGACTCCGATATTTTGGGCAGATTGGGAATCGAACTACAAGATTTGACTGAAAAAGAAAAGAAAACGCTCGGTTTAAGCTATGGCGTAAAAGTGAGTAAAATCAATAAAGGAATCGTAAGCAAATATACAGATATGCAAGAAGGGATTATCCTTTTGCAAAACTATGATAAACCGATTAAAAATATTGCCGATTTTAGGGCTCAATTACAAACCAAAAAAGGAGGTATCCTATTGAAAGGAATCTATCCTGGCGACCCAGAAGAGCGATTTTTTGGTTTTGGCATTTGATTTATCCTTTTATTTTACCCAAAAAATCAATAGATTTTTTGGGTAAAATAAATAAAGCTTTCGGGTCGGGCTATCGCTTCAAGTCCTCGTTCGTGCCTCACTTCGGGCTTTTCGCTCTATCCCTCACGCTTTAAATTTCTATTTTAAAAACCCTAAAATTGTGCCTTTCTTCTATTTCTAGGAAGATATTCCTTTTTTTGATAATATTGCTTTAGATTTTTAACCAAATTCCTGTGAATAAACTATCTTTGGACAAGCTTTCATTAAACCAAATCAATTACCTGAATATTTTTTTTATGGCATTGTCAGCTTTTTTTGCCATTTTAATTCCTTTTGAGCTATTTTTATTTGTCTATGCCTTCATCGGGCCATTGCATTACCTAACCGAAATAGCTTGGCTAGAAAAGAAAAATTACTTTACCCAAAACAAAATAGAAATCTATATTTTTATTCCCATCACCGTATTTTTGACTTACTTTATGTTCAATCCTTCAGAAATGGGAAACCAAATGGGCGCATTCTTAATTTATTGGGCATTTGTTTTCGCATTTTGCTTTGCGTTTTTTAAAAATATAATTTGGCGTTTATCCATTGGTTTAGGTATTGGCTTACTCAGTTATTTACTTGGTTTTTATACCAACTACCAATTTATGGTTTTTGCAGGTGCATTATTACCCACGATGGTTCATGTACTGATTTTTACAGGTATATTCATACTTTTAGGAGCCGTCAAATCCAAAAGTACGAGCGCATATCTATCCGCACTTTTTTTTATATTAATGGTTTTATCCTTAGTTTTTATCCCTTGGGGTAAGCCTAGTTTTACAACAAGCCGCTATATACTAGAAAGTTACAATCTTTATACCTCGCTTAATAAAGTAATTGGCGATACCTTTGCCTTTGGCAAAATTAGAACTGTAAACGATGTATTCTATTCAGCCACAGGTTTAGCAATCATGCGAATCATTGCTTTTGCTTATTGTTACCATTATTTAAACTGGTTCTCAAAAACCAGCATTATCAAATGGCACGAAGTTTCAAAAGCAAAACTGAGCATCGTTTTAGTTTTGTGGTTAAGTTCCATTGCATTATATACTTACGATTATTACATTGGCTTTATGGCACTGTATTTTTTAAGCCTACTCCACGTTTTGCTAGAATTCCCACTTAATCATATTAGCATCAAAGAATTATTCCAAAGTTTAATTCGTTCCAAATGAAAGTTCATTGCATGATTAAATATGCCAATCCACTTCAAAAGTGTATTTCTATTCAACTTATTGTAAAAGATTTAGAAGAAAACGAAACCACACTTTGTTTGCCCGTTTGGAGGCCAGGTAGATATGAAATCCAAAATTTTGCCAAGAACGTAATTGATTTGCGTTTTTTTAATCAAAATGGCGAATCCATAAAGCCAATTTACCAAGACAAAAGCGCATGGACTTTTAACACCGATGAAATAGATCAAATCACTGCCGAATATTTTTATTATGCCAACCAAGCCGATGCAGGAGGCTCCGTAATAGATGAACAAACCCTCTACATCAATTTTATCAACTGTATATTATATGTGCGA
>JAAFJZ010000179.1 GCA_013298205.1 Cytophagales bacterium | reverse complement strand
TTTAAAGCAAACACTTTAAAAGCCTTTTTAGTTTATAATTCGAATGAATCTTTATTTCTGTGGATTGGCTTCGATAGCGAAATCTATTTTCACAATATCGCCAATGGCTGGTTTGCCAGAAGAAACACCATAATCATTTCTATCTATTATAAGTTCGCCTTGAAAAGCAGCTACATCGGTTACGCCATCATAGGCTTTGCCTACGCCAGCAAATTTGAAAGGCATTTCCACTGTTTTTACAGAATCTTTGATAGATAGTTTTCCTTTTGCTAAATAACCATCTGCTGTAGCTACGATTTGCTCAGAGTTAAAATAAATCATCGGGCAACGAGTGGCATCAAAATATTCAGCTTTTCTTAAATGCTCATCTCTACCAGCATAATTGGTGTTTATGGTATTAACATCTATTGAAATTTTAATTTTTGATTTGCTCATATCAGTAGAATCAAAAACCAATAAACCAGAGATTTTAGAAAAACTACCTTTAGCATCAGTTAAAATATGCCTTACAGAGAAGTTTACAAAAGAATGCGATTCATCTAAAATCCAAATCCCACTTAAGTTACTTATATTTTGGTTAATAAAACCATAATTTTGAGACTCTTCTACTGATACGCTTGAAACTGTTTTTACTTTCGCACTCATTGTGGTTTCCGCAATATAAGGCGCGATTACCAATGAAACGATAGACATTAACTTAATCAAAATATTCATTGATGGACCTGAAGTATCTTTGAAAGGATCGCCTACTGTATCACCTATTACAGATGCTTTGTGTGGTTCTGAACCTTTGAAATAGGTTTGTCCCTTGATTAAAACACCTTTTTCAAAAGATTTTTTCGCATTATCCCAAGCTCCACCCGCATTTGATTGGAAAATAGCCATCAAAACACCAGAAACCGTAACACCAGCTAATAAGCCACCCAAAACTTCTGGACCCAAGATAAAACCTACAATTACAGGTGCAGATAATGCTATTGCGCCTGGCAAGATCATTTCTCTGATGGCAGCTTGGGTAGAAATAGCTACACATTTTTCATATTCTGGCTCTGCTTCCCCTTCCAAAATTCCTGGTATTTCTCTAAATTGTCTTCTTACTTCCTCTACCATAGCCATAGCTGCTTTACCTACTGAGGCGATAGCCAATGCAGAGAATACAAAAGGAATCATGCCTCCTACAAATAAACCTGCGAGAACAGAAGATTTTGAAATATCTATCGCATCTATGCCTGCTAAACCCATAAAAGCGGCAAAAAGTGCCAAAGATGTAAGTGCAGCAGATGCAATAGCAAAGCCCTTACCTGTAGCGGCTGTGGTATTGCCTACTGCGTCCAAAATATCAGTTTTTTCTCTAACTTCTTTTGGCAAATGGCTCATTTCTGCTATTCCTCCTGCATTATCGGCTATGGGTCCAAAAGCATCAATAGCAAGTTGCATGGCTGTGGTTGCCATCATTCCTGCTGCGGCTATTGCCACACCACACAAACCAGCAAATTGGTAAGAAGCCATGATTCCTGCTGCCAAAACGATTACAGGAAGAGCTGTAGACATCATACCTACGCTTAAACCTGCAATGATATTGGTAGCTGCTCCAGTGGAAGATTGATTAATGATGCTCATTACAGGTTTTTTGCCCATTGAGCAATAGTATTCTGTGATGATGCTGATTAAAGTTCCTACACCTAAACCTACTAAAACGGAATAAAAAACACCAATATTGGTGAAGTTAAAGCCTCTTAAACTCATTTCGGCAGGCAAAATGTACATAATGGCAAAATAGGATGCAATGGCTGTGAAAACGACAGAACTCCAGTTGCCAAGATTTAATGCTTTTTGAACATCTCCATTTTCTTTGATTTTAACAAAAAACGTACCTGCGATTGAAAACACAATCCCTAAACCTGCGATAAACATTGGTAAAATAATGGTAGAAAGTCCGCCATAATTATCTGTATTAATTGTATTGATTTCAGCTCCCAATACCATCGTAGCCAAAATAGTAGCTACATAAGAGCCAAATAAATCAGCTCCCATTCCAGCCACATCACCTACGTTATCACCCACATTGTCTGCTATGGTTGCAGGATTTCTAGGGTCATCTTCTGGGATACCGGCTTCTACTTTTCCTACCAAATCCGCTCCAACATCAGCAGCTTTGGTGTAAATACCTCCACCTACACGGGCAAATAAGGCTATACTTTCAGCTCCAAGTGAAAACCCTGTTAAAACTTCAAGTGTTTTTACCAATAAATCTCTATTGTTTGCATTTAAGCCTTCTGGCATGAAAATCATGAAAAAAGCAATAAATAAAGCACTAATACCTAAAACGGCTAATCCTGCAACACCCATTCCCATCACAGAACCGCCAGTAAAAGAAACTTTTAGGGCTTGTGCTAAACTGGTTTGGGCCGCTTGTGCTGTGCGAACATTGGCTTTGGTGGCTATTTTCATGCCTATAAAACCTGCAAGAGCAGAAAATACGGCTCCAATTACAAAGGCAACTACAATAAGCCAATGCGAATGTTGGTTTTGTGTAGAAAGAATACCTAAAAGAATGCTGGCTAATAATACAAATATAGCTAAGACTTTGTACTCGGCTTTGAGAAAAGCCATAGCTCCATCGGCTATTGCGGTGCTAATCTTTTGCATTCTGGCATCGCCTGCATCTTGTTTGCTTACCCAACTCGATTGTATAAAGGTGTAAATAAGCGAAATAATCCCTAATGCGGGAATTATATAAATCAAATTTTGCATAGTATTTTTTTAAGGTTAGCGAATAACTGCAAATATTACAATAAGTTATGAAAGTCCAAATTTTTTTTGAAATAATACTGTTTTTATTATTAGGCTTCTCGATATTTATGGTTTATTTTTGTACTTTTACACCAAATATTATAACTTAATTTATTCAAAAATGAGAATCTATTTGTTTTTAATCGCCTGTTTTATGATCTTTTATTCATCTTTTGCACAAACTCCTTTCCAAAGAAGCATTTTGGTAGATGCTACAGTAAGTGACAGCCCGGCTTCTATTACGCTTAATTTTAGAAAAACTACATCTACTACTGGAACTTACACCATAAGAAGGAAACTTAAAACAGAAAAGAATTTTACTTTTCTCGCTAATGCATCAAGCAGTGCCGCCAATCCTACCTTTACTGACAATACCGTAACGGCTGGAATAGAATACGAGTATGCTATCTTTGATTTTTCCAATCCTACAAGTCAGATTCCGGCCTATATATGTTCAGGAATAAAAGTTCCTGCCAAAGAAGTAAAAGGAAAAGTTTTGCTCTTGGTAGATAATACTTTTACAACAAGTCTTGCGCCTGAAATCACGAGGTTTATAGCCGATTTGGAAGGAGACGGTTGGGGCGTTTTACGCAGAGATATAGCTCGAACGGCCTCTGTAAATTCGATTAGGGCTATGGTAAAAGAAGTATATGAATCTGATTATATAAATGCACTGCAAATTATAGGTCATGTGGCTGTACCTTATACAGGCGGGATGAATCCAGACGGACATCCTGACCATTATGGAGCTTGGCCTGCAGATGGCATTTATGGCGATATTTATGGCACTTATACTGATGTGCAAAATATAAATTCAGCTAGCACTCTTTTAGATGAAAGAAATAGAAACATCGCAGGAGATGGCAAATTTGACCAAACCAATTTTAGTGGAGAAATAAAATTACAAATCGGAAGAGTAGATTTCTTTAATATGCCCCTTTTCCCTCAAAGCGAAACCCAACTTTTGAGAAATTATTTTAATAAAAACCACGATTACCGCCATAAAGTATTTTCATTACCCAATAGAGGTTTTATAGATGATGATTTTAATGGCAGGTCTGAATCGTTTGCTTCTAATGGATTTATTACTTTTTCTGCTTTGTGTGGAAAAAACAACATCACTTCCAACTACGCTCCAGATAATACCAGCAATGAATACAAAGTAATTTTACAAAACACGCCTTATCTATGGACTTATGGTGCAGGTGGAGGTTGGTTTACGGGCGCATGGGGTTTAAGTAGCACAAATGAACTGGTAAACTCTAATATCCAATCGGTGTTTAGTATGTATTTTGGTAGTTATTTTGGAGATTGGGATTCTCCAAATAATTTTTTAAGAGCGGCTCTTGCTCAGGGAAAAGTACTTACCAATGTCTGGGCAGGAAGACCTTTTTGGATGTTGCATTTTATGGGCATGGGCGAAAATATAGCTTACTCGGCTCGTTTACTCCAAGAAAATAACCACAACTATCAAAACAACCAAAGTGGGGAGACCTACATTGGCTTGATGGGCGATTTGAGTTTGAAGGCTCAAATTGTGTTTCCTGCAAGCAATTTTACCTTGACAACTTCTGCTGGAAATAATGTTACGCTCAATTGGACTGCTTCCAACGATGTGAGCATTACAGGATATAACATTTACAAAAAATCAGACGACTCTTATATTTACCAAAAACTGAATACTTCTCTTATTACAACTACTACTTTTAGCGCAACTATTCCCAGCGGCAACCATACGTTTATGCTCAGAGCAGAGAAAGAAGAAATAAGCCCAAGTGGTAACTTTTTTAATTTGAGTCAAGGTGTTTTTGCTACGCTTAACTTTCCTGTTTCGTCTGCTCCTGCAAGCATGAGTGTAAGTGCTTCCAAGATGACTTCAACTGTGTCGGGAGAAGTAATTTCTATGAGCGCGCAAGTTTTACCCATTACCGCCTCTCAAAACACGCAATGGAGTGTAGAGCTTTCGCATCCCAATCTTGCCAATATCAATACCCTAACAGGAAGCTTAACGTATTTACATCCTTATTTTATGCCTTATGGTTACGCCACAGTTACAGGAACTTCGATTCAGAACCCTTCATTAAAACAAACTATCGTAATCAGCCTTACCGATTGCAACAAATCAGCAGGCGATTTCTCAAATAATTTTACGTATGTATGTGAGAATAAAGAATGTGATGTTGCGCTCGCTTTACCTACACTTGCAGGTATAAATTATGCTTGGTCGGTAACGGGAAGTAAAATTACCATTGTGTCTAGCAATTCAAATACAGCCATAATTAAAAGTACAGCAAGCAATTTCTTTGACAATAGTTATATTAATGTAACCCCGAGTTTAGGTGCTTGCGTTGGTTTGCCTAGTACCAAATTTATTCAAGGTTTCGCTTACCCTGTAGATGCCGATTTTTCGGTTACAGGAGGTGGACTTACGTTTTGCCAAAATGCTACGACCACAAGCATTCGGGTGTCTTTTCCCCCTTCTTGGTTCGGGCAAGGCAATTCTCAATGGTTTCTCAATAGTACGCTCACATCTTCTATCAAGGAGGGGGGAGTTTCTTATTTTCCTATTTCTACCAGCACAGGCGTACAGGAGTATTTTGTCCGTCTTTCCAGAACCGCAAGTTATGAATATCCTAAATTATATAAGCAAGAGCATTGTTATGGTAATTTTAAAACAGCTACGGTAACTGTCCTTTCTTCTCCATTGCCTACCGCTCCATCGGCTTCCAAAACATATTGTTTAAACCTTGTGCCAGATGTGCTTACTGCACTAGGCACTAATTTGAAATGGTATAATAGTGCCTCGGGAGGAACAAGCTCAGTTGCAAACTCCTTTCCTGTTACCACTTTAGCAGGCGTGCAATACAATTACGTAACACAAAGTCAAAATGTGTGTGAAAGTCCACGATTAGCAATCGCTACTTCTGTTACAGGACTTTCTTCTACCCCTGTTTTAGATCCTCCAGTTCCTCAATCCAAAATCTATTATTGCACATGAGATGC
>JAAFJZ010000178.1:3628-5818 GCA_013298205.1 Cytophagales bacterium | reverse complement strand
CTGATAACTATCTGGTACGTTACTCGTTACATCAATTTCCACGATGTCAAGTAAATTGATATGTGAAACAAGATGCGTAGGAACTTCTCCGTGTGGAGTTTCGCATACAGGACGTATCCATTTAGGGTTTCCATTTTGTATAACAGGGTTGCCATTTTCTAAAACTATTCCTGCTACACATCTGCCACCTTCCTTGTATGAATTGGCTAAACAAACAAACTGTGTTTTCATTGATTTTATCAAAGGCTGTAAAATCTTATTTATCAAATTTGTATCTAAATACGGTCTAATTAATTTTTTGTAGAAAAAACAATCTTTGTGGTGGTGGTGTGCATAATTTACCCAAACAATTTTATTTTCGTGTTTTTTAACAAACTCTATTGTCCAAGGTAAATTTACTTCACTAAGTCCATCATTTCCTGTTTCCCAATGAAATTCATCAAAAAACCTCCAATGTAGTTTATCAGAATACTGTTCTACAAATTTTTTTGTCCAAGAAAAGCCTTTATTACCAGATAGTCCACTAAAATCAATCCAATCAATATTTTTCTCAACAAATTCTTCTGTCCAAGGGAATTCAGAATTTAGGGAAAGGTAATACCTATCTAATTTGCCTTTATACTTTTCAAATAGATTTATTGACCATCTTACACCTGTGTTTTGGCTAAATAACTCCCAATTTATTTTTTGTTCATTTTGACTAATAAATTCTTCGTTCCAATTTAATCTTGGGTTAATAGAAAGAGAGTTCCAGTTTAATTTATCTTGATATTTTTCTAATAACAATTCCGACCAATTTATGCCTTCGTTTGCACAAAGGGCATTCCAATCCCATTGACTCTCAAAGTAATCAATCAAGTCCATTGACCACTGCAAACTTATATTTCGGCTAAGACTATTCCAACATATTTTATCAATGTACTGAGTAATCAAATCAATAGTCCAGGGAACAGATGGATTTTCTGAAAGTGCTTCCCAATCCCAATAATCACAATGTTCTGAAATTAGATTATGATGATATGCAATTGTTTGTGAACGACTTAATGACCACCAAGATGTGGGCTTACCTATCTTTTTACATAAATCAAGGATTGTGTCTATTTTTAAGTTGCTAGGGAAAGTGTATAAATTAATTTTTTTTTTGAATTTTATAATATATTCAGGAATCCAATTTATATATGGATTATTAGATATAAAATCCCAATTCAAAACAGACTGAAATTTATCTATTTCTTCTAAACTGAATGGATAGCATACACATATCAAGTCCAAAGCAAAATTATCTGATGCTGTATGGTTTAGATTAGATAGCAAGTGAATCAACTCATCTTGTTTTTTTTCAAATGAATTCATAAAAAGAACTTATTTCACAAGGTGATGAATTTCAATATCATTAAAACGTTCTTTTAAATACTCTGCCAATAGTCTACGGTGGCATTTTTCGGGTGTGTGTTCACTACACAGAAGGCAATTTTGGTGTAGTTCTCCCACGTTGATTTTATTAGCAACTTTTCGGTCATCCAATAAATTAAGATACTCATTTTCGTATTCTTCCCACGTAATGATTTCTTTACGATATTTATCAAGTAGTTCTTTTGTTGGTGCAAAGTCAATTTTATGTAAGTAGCCCATATTGCCTACTTCTTTTGCAAAAAAAGACAAATCACTACCCTTCGCAAAGCCCGATAGCTGTGAAGTATTGTTAATTCTTGTATCCACAATTTTAACTACTTCACTTTTTTTCAAAAGTTCAAAAAACTTTTGCGCAGACTTGTTAGTAAAACCAATCGTATATAACTTAATCATAATTTTCTTGTTCTTGGGGTATTTTGGAATAAGGTGAATATGCAATTTCTTTATTCCTAAGTTTGTAAGCCACTTTGAGTTGTTGTTCTAAACTTATATCAGGCTCAAAAACAGAAGGCTTAGGAATTTTTTTGTCATATTTTTTCAAAAGTTGATTTTCAAGTTGTGCATTTGTTTTTACAGTTTTGTCTTTCAATATGTGATTAACTTCAAAACCGTCTTTTTCTAATGCAACTGAAATCATAGAAAACCTATGACAATCAAAAGGCTCACTTTCTGAACACATCAAGGCAATAGTAAAACCTTTATCAATTCCTTTCCAAAGTCTTTCAACTCCATTTTTAAAATTGTATGACTTTCTTACTTTGTCAAAATCAACTTTGC
>JAAFJZ010000178.1:0-3618 GCA_013298205.1 Cytophagales bacterium | reverse complement strand
ATCCAGTAAATCAGGGTCGGTATGCCTTGCTCCAAATTCTTCAGCAAAGTGCATATAAACAATATTGCTCTTTTTCAATGAGTTAGACAAAAAATCTTTGTTATATTGAGGGTTGTGAGAACTCGCAGCAACACTTCTAACATCCACAATACAGTTGATATTAAAACATCTGATTAACTCAATGAAATAGTTGATTTCGTGAGTAGAATGTCCGACTGTATAAATCTTGTTTATCATAATTTTATCTTTCTATACTTAACAAAGATAATGACTTAAAAGTTTATTTGTTGCAGTTTTGTCTTTATGCTTGTGCCTAACGTTTTGCAGCTACCCGAAGGGCGGGATTTTTACCACAAAACTTGATTTGAAAAACTAAACTTCCATTAACCACTAAACTGTCTTTGGAACACGAAACCCCGCCTTTTGGGTAGGTGCTGTTACAAGCTGCCCTTCTGTCCACCGTTGTTGTTTTCATAGTCTGATTATATTAATTGTCCAGTCAATTAGTAGTAATGAAAAAAGTAAAAATTTATATTCCTTTTTAATGTCTTGATTTACAAAATTGAAAAACGTTGTTCTTCGACTGAAAATGTCAATTGTCAACCAAGTCAGAGAGATAATAATTGCCAATGTAAACGGTATGCAAAGAATATTATATGAAAATGATAATGGAATGTCGCCATTTAATAATGCAAGTGTTGCTCGTCCCATACCACAACCAGGGCAAGGAATACTTGTCGCCAATTTGAATAAACAAAGTGTCTGATTATTATGATTGTGAAAATTGTCAAGAAAAACCAACGCTAAATACCCACCAACTATAGAACAAATAGTCAGCAGATATTTAGCATAATAGTTTTGAAAAAGTCTAAAAAGCAACTTGAGTAAATTTTTGATAATTCATTTCTCTTGTCCTTCCCATAACTGTAAACCAGTCAATGATTGTCCAAATTCCCATACCACCACAAGTTAAGAGTTTTGCAACTCCAAGTCCAGTCTGTCCAAGCATAAACCTGTCCACACCGAAACTTCCCAAGAATAATGATACGATTAAAAGAGTTGTTGTGTCTTTGTAATCAATTGACTGAATAACCATTAATTTTTGGTCTTCAACTTTTTCAAGTTGGTTTCTCATCAGCATTAATTTTTCGCTAGGAAATTTACTTCCCATTGATGCGATGAACATTTCGATTTTGTTTTGCTCCATTTTTTTATTTTTTATGTTATTTGAAATTACTCCAACATTTTAACGACTGTCAGATAAGGTCGGGTCTGTAAAAATATTTTATTTTATGAAGTGTCTATGTAATTATGCTGGTTCATTGTCAGTTGTGTCGTCTGTTAGGGTTGCTTGTAACGACGTAAAAGCATTTGTGCAGGGCGGGACTTGATAGCACTGTTGCCCCACAAAGCACTAAACCAAATAAAAAGTACAAAAGTTTAATTTAGCACTTCTGCCCGCCTTGCACAAATGCAATGTTGTGCGATGCTATTCTTCGTTCTCTTGTATCTCTACAACTACATTCTCGCAAAAACTATTATACTTTTGCTTGGTTTCAATGTCCCACAAAATTAGTTTATCTTTGTCAAGTAAGTTTATAACTTTCTTAAAATTATCTTGTGTTGAGTTAGAGAGTGCAATAATCAAAATACTTGAAGTTCGGGTAAGTATCGTATAGACAAACTCATAAACTTCTTTATCGTCATTAACTCCTACTCTTGTACTCCAAAGAATACAATCTTTTTCAAGCCCTTTGAGCCTTAAAATGGTATCTGTTTCACAAGGCACTTTTAAATCTATTAGGTATTTATAAAGTTCTCTATCCCTTTCAAGTACAGTTATCTCTCTCAAATCATAGATTTTATAAGTATCAAATATATTTCTGACTTTTTCTACCATACCATTTAAACTATCTGCAAAAACTATGATTGGTCTGGCACCTGGTGGTGAGCTTTTTATAGGTGCTATCTCTTTTGCTCCTTCATTACTTTTCCACCTTAACACAATAGTTTGTGAAAGTTTTTTAATACTTTCACTTATACGCTGTGGTAAACGATAAGAACCTTCTAATAAAAAACGTTGTCTATTTCTCATTTGGGCATCTCTTGGAATATCTGCACTTTTACCTATATGTATGGCTTGGGCTAAATCTCCGCCAAAAGTTAAGTTGTTTACATCTTTGATGAGGTTGAAAAAAATCTCAAAGTCTGCTTGTGTGCAATCCTGAAATTCATCAACAAAAACATAGTCATACTTAGTCGTAAGTGTGTTATTTTTTAAATTGTTAAGTAAAATTCTTCGTCTTGTTAGGAAAGAGTATATTTTATTGTTATGAATATGGTACATATATTTTGATATGCAGTCAAAAATAATTTCTCTACGTTCTTTATTGAGTTTTTGCCACATTCCTTTTCTTACTATCGCCAAATATTCATCTTTGGTTTTTATGTGCATACCATAAAACATTCGGTGATATTCTTCATATACAAATTCTGCATCTAAGATGGTGTCATATCGTGAATGTGTAATGTTTTTTTCTTTTTTAACTTGCTCAATACAAGTTCGCATAATGCCAATATGATGTTCATCATCAAAGCAATTTCCCTTTATATCCCCCAATCTTGTTGGCAATAAATCAAAGTGCAATAAAGTAATATTAGGCTCATTAGAATTTGAAAAAGTAAACTTGCTTGCTTCTTCTGAAACCATTAACTTTTTAAAATTTTTCGGGTTAAGTAACTGCTCTATCCAATCGCCAAGTTTTTTTATTAATTGTTTATTGAAAGATGTTACCAAAATTTTCAATTTCGGATTATAGGCTTGGTTTTCAACTATATGCTTTATCTTTTCTGAAATTACAACAGATTTACCACTTCCTGCGGGACCGACAATAATAGAAGGTCTGCCTGTAAATTGGCTTGCTTTTTTCTGTTGTTCACTCAGTTTTATGTCTTTTCGGACTTTAATTTTAGGGTTAAATAAGTCAATATTTGAAATATTAACTTCTGTTACAAGATTTAATGATTGTGTAGTTCTTTTCAGAACTGTGCCGACAAAACTACTATCACTCCAATTTGAACTACTACCTAAACCCTTTCCTTGATATAGTTGGCTAAGTTTTGTGCGAAAGTTATTAATTTTCTCTAAACTCCCTTTAAAAAGTAAAGATGTTTCATTTATGCTTTCCACCGCATAATTCTGTGTTTTAACCTTGTCTAAAACTCCATTTAAAAGTTTTACCTTTGCATCTTGGTTTGAAGTTAGCAACAAAACCGTTGTAGGATTGTAATGTTTTACCATTTCAAAGAAATCATTTGCTACTGCTTCTTTGTTATCTGACATATCAAAAAGATAACTTGCTGTTAGCCAAGGATTAACTGCTTGCTGTTCGGTTTTAACATTCCAAGAGTTTACGCTATATTCAACGGTAAAATTAGAATTATTTTTTAGAGTTTGGTATTTTTCTAAAAATGCTTGCCAAAGATATTCTTTATTATAAGAAAGCATAAAAGGGCTTGTATCAATGTTAATGATACGAATTTTTGGTGGACTTATTCCAATTTCTTTCATTCCTAAAACCACTAAACCCACTGCGAATTGTACTGCACCTGTTCCTG
>JAAFJZ010000177.1 GCA_013298205.1 Cytophagales bacterium | reverse complement strand
GTGATTGACATCTGGACAAAAGTAAACTCAAAAATTACTGAAAACTTGATGAATCAACTTGAAAACGACAGACAAGGATTTAATCCTATCTATATGATGATGCACTCGGGAGCGCGTGGTTCTCGTGAGCAAATTAGACAGCTAGGAGGAATGAGGGGTTTGATGGCTAAGCCACAAAAAAACTTGCAAGGATCGGTAGGTGAGATTATTGAAAATCCAATTTTATCTAATTTTAAAGAAGGCTTGGATGTAATTGAGTACTTCATCTCAACTCACGGTGCGAGAAAAGGCCTTGCAGATACTGCTTTGAAAACGGCTGATGCGGGTTATTTAACAAGAAGACTTGTGGATGTAGCGCAAGATATTATTATCAATGAAGAAGATTGTGGTACGCTAAGGGGTATTATTGTATCAGCTTTAAAAGATAATGAAGATATAGTAGAGCCATTGTCTGAAAGGATTTTGGGTAGAGTATCTTTGCATGATGTGTATGATCCACTTACAAATGAACTTATTGTTGCATCAGGAGAGCAAGTAACAGAAGATTTGGCAAAACAAATTGATGAAACTAGCTTAGATTCTATCGAAATTCGTTCTGTGCTTACTTGCGAAACCAAAAGAGGAGTATGTGCAAAATGCTATGGTAGAAATTTAGCATCTTCTAGAATGGTTCAAAAAGGTGAGGCTGTGGGCGTGATTGCTGCTCAGTCTATCGGTGAGCCAGGTACACAGCTTACTTTACGTACTTTCCACGTGGGTGGTACAGCTCAAAACATCACAATCGAATCGGCTATCAAAGCGAAATTTGATGGTAAAGTTTCTTTTGAAGATTTGAAAGCAGTAGATATTACTACCAACGAACAAGGAGGCATAGCAATTGTATTGGGTAGGTCTGCTGAGATAAAAATTGTAGATTCATCAAACAAAGTATTGATTACCAATAACGTACCTTATGGTTCTTTCTTGAAAGTAAAAGAAGGTGCAACGGTAAAAAAAGGAGATGAATTGGTATTTTGGGATCCATACAATGCCGTTATCTTATCAGAATTTGATGGTGTAGTTGAGTTTGATTCAGTAGTGGATGGCTTGACTTTCAAAGAAGATTACGATGACCAAACAGGGCATAAAGAAAAAGTAATTATTGATTCTAAAGATAAAACACGCAACCCTTCTATTATAGTTACGCCTAAAGATGGTGAAGCGAAGTCTTACAGCTTACCAGTAGGTGCGCATATTTCTATTGAAGAAGGTAGCAAAGTTGTTCCAGGACAAATTTTAGCTAAAATCCCAAGAGCGATTGGTAGAACAAGAGATATTACAGGAGGTTTGCCTCGTGTAACAGAATTATTTGAAGCTAGAAATCCTTCTAACCCAGCTGTAGTTACCGAAATCGATGGTTTTGTAACTTATGGAGGTATCAAAAGAGGAAATAGAGAAATCTACATTGAATCTAAAGATGGTGTGAAGAAAAAATATATGGTGCCGCTTTCTAAACACATTTTGGTACAAGATAACGACTTTATTAAATCTGGAAATCCATTAACAGATGGAGCGATTTCTCCAGGTGATATATTGGCGATAAAAGGTCCAACTGCGGTTCAAGAATATTTGGTGAATGAAATCCAAGAAGTGTATCGTTTGCAAGGTGTAAAAATCAATGATAAACACATTGAGGTAATCGTAAGACAAATGATGCAAAAAGTGGAAATCATCGAGCCAGGTGATACCAATTTCTTGAGTGGTTTGAATGTAGATAAATTTACTTTTAGACTTGAAAATGACAACATTTTAGACCATAAAGTGGTAATGGAAGCAGGTGATTCTGAAACATTAAAACCTGGTCAAATTGTATCAGCAAGAAGATTAAGAGATGAAAACTCTACTTTAAGAAGAAAAGATTTGAAATTAGTTCAAGTTAGAGATGCACAAGCGGCTGTTTCTAAACCTAACCTTCAAGGGATTACGCAAGCTTCTTTAGGTACTGAAAGCTTTATTTCTGCGGCTTCATTCCAAGAAACCACTAAAGTATTGAGCGAAGCTTCTATAAGAGGTAAAGCAGATAAATTACTTGGACTCAAAGAAAACGTTATCGTAGGTCATTTGGTGCCAGCAGGTACAGGTCTGAGAGATTACAACCACATGGTAGTAGGCTCAAAAGAAGAGTACCAAAAAATGATGGCTGAAAAAGAATCTCATACTTCAAGAAGAAAATCTGAAGTTTTAATTTAATTCATAAATTGCTTAGCGAAGAATAAATTTTTGCTAAGCAATTTTAATTTTATTTTATGGCAAAAAAAGAAAACCAAGAACCTGCACCACAGCCGATTGATATCGAATTGTCTGAAGAAATCGCTGAAGGTATATATTCAAATTTGGCTCTTATCGGTCATTCTAATACCGAATTTGTAATTGATTTTATTAGAATGGTACCAGGAGTTCAAAAAGCTAAAGTGAAATCGAGAATTATCATCACTCCTGAGCATGCCAAAAGATTATTGTATGCTTTGAAAGAAAACATTGAAAAATATGAAGAGATGTTTGGAGAAGTAAGAAATTCACAAGATTCTATTTCCATTCCAATGAATTTTGGAGGTAAAATAGGTGAAGCTTAAAATCTATTTATTAAATTTATTAAGATGTTAAATATTGTTTTATTCGGGCCTCCAGGAGCTGGGAAAGGCACTCAAAGTGAGAAACTCATTGGCAAATATGGTTTTTTACACCTTTCTACTGGAGATTTATTACGCGCAGAAATCACCAACAAAACCGAGCTAGGTTTAAAAGCTAAAACCTTGATGGATCAAGGTATGCTTGTGCCAGATGAAGTTGTAATAGGCATGATTAGCAATAAAATAGATCAATTTTCAAATGTAAAAGGATTTATTTTTGATGGTTTTCCAAGAACGGTTGCTCAAGCTGAAGCTTTGGACGTTTTTTTGAACAATAAAAATATTCCGATTAAAACCATGATTGCTCTTGAAGTGGAAGATAAGGAGTTAATCGCAAGAATTATAAACAGAGGTTTAACTTCTGGAAGGGTAGATGATCAAAACGAAGCCCTCGTTACCAAAAGAATCGATGAATACAACTCAAAAACCAAGCCTGTAGCTGATTTCTACAAAAAACAAAACAAGTTTTTTAGTATAAATGGTATTGGTGAAATCGATGAAATTTTTACTTCAATCTGTAATAAAATTGAGGAAATAGCTTAAGTGTCTGATCAAAATTTTATTGATTATGTTAAAATCTTCCTAAAATCGGGCGATGGTGGTAAAGGAGCGAGGCATTTTAGAAGAGAAAAACACGTTCCAGATGGTGGGCCTGATGGTGGAGATGGTGGAAGAGGAGGGCATATAATCATACGTGGCAATGTTCAACTATGGACTTTGTTACACCTAAAATACAGAAAACACATCAAAGCATCTTCAGGTGTAAATGGCTCTTCCGCTAAATGCAAAGGTGCAGATGGTATAGACGAATACGTAGATGTACCACCAGGTACAATAGTGTATGATGCCGAAACCAGAGAAAAACTTTGTGAAATCACACAAGATGGGGAAGAATTTATTTTAATAAGTGGCGGTAGGGGAGGATTGGGTAACCAGCACTTTAGAACTTCAACCAATCAAGCTCCTGAATACGCTCAAACTGGTGAAGCAGGTGAAGAATTTTGGGTAATAGCTGAACTTAAAGTGTTAGCAGATGTAGGTTTTGTAGGTTTTCCTAATGCTGGCAAATCTTCTTTATTAAGACAAATTTCTGCAGCCACTCCCAAAGTGGCAGATTATGCTTTCACTACTTTAGTACCTCATTTAGGAGTAGTAGGTTTAGACAATTTTAGGTCGTTTATTGTTGCAGATATACCAGGAATCATTGAAGGTGCTTCTGAAGGTAAAGGAATTGGATTTAGATTTTTGAAACATATAGAGCGTAACTCAATTTTATTATTTGTAATATCAGCAGAATCTAAAAACATAGCTACCGATTACTTTACATTATTAGCTGAACTTGAAAAGTTTAATCCTGAATTGATAAATAAAAATAAACTTTTAGCTGTTTCTAAACTCGATTTATTAGACGATGAACTATCTGAACAATTAAAGTTAGAACTTCCCAAAGGTGTAGATTACGTGTTTTTTTCCTCTCAAAACCAAAAAGGTTTGGGGAAATTGAAAGAAATGCTTTGGGAGAAGCTAAAAAAATGATTTTGTTTATTCGATATTTTTTGTTGTGCAGGAAACTAAATTCATCAAAGAGTATTTGGTGAATATAATTTTTTTGAATCTGTAAAATTGTTTAAATGAGTTTTATCTATTCTTTATCTTGATCTTTTATAGTTTGAATTAATCCTTCAAGTATTTTGGTTCGTTCAGGATTCGGTTTAGGATAATAAATATCTAAACTTTGAAGTTTTTCTAGTATAATTTGGCTTACAATTAGTCTCATATTTTTTTTATCATCTGCAGGAACTATATACCAAGGGCTATTTTCACTTGAAGTTTGATTAATTGCATCTTCATATGCAGCCATATAATCATTCCAAAATCCTCTTTCTTTTATATCTCCTTCTTCAAATTTCCAATTTTTGGTAGGATCATTTATTCTTTCAATTAATCGTTCTCCTTGCTCTTTTTTTGAAATATTCAAAAAGAATTTTAATACATGAATTCCATTTCGATGAAGATACTTTTCTAAATTAGAAATATCTTTGTAACGATCTTCCCACAAATCATTCATATTTTGTATTTGTTCATTTGGGATTTTTTGAAATTTTGTAACTATTTCAGGATGAACTTTTGCCACTAAAACTTCTTCATAATATGAACGATTAAAAATGGTAATCGTTCCCCTTTTTGGAGTAAGTAAATTAGATCTCCATAAAAAATCATGATCTAGTTCATTTTCGGATGGTCTTTTAAAATTTTCGATTCTTATTCCGTGAGGGTTCACGCCAGAAATTACATGTTTTATTGTCCCATCTTTTCCAGCTGCATCCATAGCTTGGAATATTAAAATCAAGCCATAACGATTATGAGCATACATTTTAGATTGTAACTCATCTATTTGATTTTTATAGTCAAGGGAAAAAGCTTCGTATTCTATATCACTAGAGTAATTTTTTTTGACTTTTGTATTGGCTTTGGATATTTCGAAGTCATTATTTTTTTCAATCTTAAATTGTTGCGTATTTATTTTAATTGACACAGAAGTTATTTTAATAAAATTATAGAATGTTTCAAAAACTAATATTAATCAATTTTTAATGAATTTAGCTATTGACTTGCATAGAATTTATTTGAAAATCATACGAAATATAGATTTTAAAACAAATGCCATAATAAGGCCAGATAAAATCACTACTCCCATAAACAATATAAAGTTATTTTGATTTCCAGAATGGAAAATCTGTTGTAAGAAATTTTGTATCATATCACATTTTTTATAGCTATTAATAGCTTTTTTTTTACAAAAGTAATCAATAAATATTAATATTTATATAAAATTTTACATTATTTAATGATAAACTTTCAAAACAATATTTTAAATTTTTTCATATCAATGTTTTTCTTTGAAACAAATCAAAAAATAGTTCTAAAAATTGATTTTAAAAAATAATTTAATTGTAAAAGTCATCAAATTAATACAGCCCAAATCTTTGAAACTTCTGCGCAATAATATTTTCTTTATTTTCTCTAATATAAGCTAAATACGCACTAGCGATAGGTGAATGATTCTTGCTTTTCATCCAAATCAGGTTCCAATTCGACTCGATAGGAAAGCCCTCTACTTTAATAATTTGTAAATCACCAGTAATAAGTTCGTTTATAATACCTATAAG
>JAAFJZ010000176.1 GCA_013298205.1 Cytophagales bacterium | reverse complement strand
TCATGATTAGCCCATGAATTTACATCTTTTTGTTTTATGTAATTTCCAACTTGTTGAATAATTTTGTCGAAATCTTCAACTGAAAAACCATTATCAATTATGTATAAGTCTTTTGTTCGGTTTAATAATTCCGAATTATCCGTATTATTAATCATCGTTGCGCAGTAGTATTGCATTAATGCAATAACCGGATTTTTATTATAAGATTCTAAACTTCTTCTTGCCGAATTTTCAAGCTGTCTTAATTGGTCATTATTTATGGCTTTATTGGCAAAATGTTTGAATACAGAAAAATCTAATTTGCTTCCAAATTCAGTAATCTCTCTAATTTCATCTACAAATTGCGAATCAAAATAATCGTTCACAATTTGCAAAAATTCTTTATTTCCGAATTCTTCGGCTTCTTGTCTGCTTAAATTAGTCAAAGATAAAGTTTTAAAAATGGCTTTATCAATTGTATCCGCCATATTATTTAATGCAGTTTCTCGTTTGCTAAAAACATTATCATAAGTAAAGTCTATTAATGTATTTACGCAATTGCGTAATGCTGTTTTTTGTCCACCATTACGAGCATTTTGCATTAAAGAATTTACATAGTTTTCTGGGTAGTATCTTTTAAAATGCGTATATAAGTTTTGATATATTTGTTCATCTGTTTGATTTTGACAAATTGCATTTATTGATTTTGCTCCATAGTCAATTGTATAGTCTTTCACTACGCCCAAAACTGACAAACGATATATAATTTTGAATGTATCTTGCTCTTGTCTTATTTGTTTAAATAATTTTTTTAAATTATTTGTTTGCTGAGTTGAAAAATTGATAGTATAGTTATTTCCGTAAGTTCTTTGATAAGTGTTTCTAAGTTTTTCAACAAAATCATTGTCGTTTTGGCAATAGTCTGTTGATTTATTAACCATTCCATAATCAAAAAACGGATTAAAATTTTGATTTAGATATTCTAAAGTTTGTTGCACACCATTATTTTCTAATCCAATTGTAATTACACTCGTTTGATTGTTAGGAATTTGACTAATAATAAATTCAATTCCTTGCTTTTCGGGTGTGACATTTACTGCTTCTAACCATTTTAAAACACTTAAATTGTTTGGGTTAGTATTTTTAACAAATCTTGTAATTGTTTGAAGTAGCTCTGTTGCGTCTGCATCGGCACCCATGTTATTTCCTTGAGTAGAAACACTCAAATTATTGAGGGAAATAAAACCATATTTTTGGCCATATTCGCCACCGTTTATATATTGTCTTTTTGGGTTGTCAGCTGGCCAAGGATCACTTAATTTTATTTCTTTACCCAAATCAGAAAAAACAACATCTTGGATTTGGTCTTTATTTGATGTGTGAGGAAAGGTAATTTTGTCTAATAATTCAAGTGTAATAGATTTTTCATATTCACTCCCTTTAAAAGAATTAAACAAAAATGTATCTTGAATATCTCTTGCAACAGAAACATTTTTGTTTTTAGCGTTAGGAACTAATAAATTGTTGCAATTTAAAACATAGCAAACTGCATTTTTTCTATCTCTGCCTGCCCGTCCTGCTTCCTGATAAAATCCTTCAATTGAAATTGGATGTGCAATATGTAACGTAAAACGAATGTTTGGTTTGTCAATTCCCATTCCAAATGCTTTGGTAGCAACTAATAAAGTGATTTTATTGTTTTTAAAATCGTCTTGAACTTGTTCTAATGATGAGCTATTTCCACTACCATAATATTCGCCAATTAAATGTGCTACATCTGGGAATTGTAGTCTTAAATAATTTGCAATTCCTTGCACACCAAAATTCCCTGTGCCTGAATAAGGGCAAAAAATAATTCCACAATTTGAATTATTGCCTTGACGTTTAATGAAATCAGAAAATGAGGTTGCATTACATGCACTCAAATGAGGCTCGGAGATTAAATCATTTTGTAAAACATTTAATAATCCTTGCTTGGTTGCTTCAAAAACGGAATTATATAATGTCCAAAAGTTGTTTCCTTGACCAATTCTAACTGCTAAAATATTTTTGATTTTAAACTTTAATTCTTCTCTTTCTAATTTTTTAGGTCTTACAATATCGCTATTATTTTGTAATCCGACTTCTCGTTGCACATCACTTAAAACATCAAAAGAAGCTGTTCCGGTAAGTCCTATTGTTGGTATAGTTTGATTATTATGCCCTGAAAAACAAAATGCTCTTGAATTATCGCCAAGTTTTAAATATGCAGTTCTAAAATCGTGGCCCCATTCTGAAACACAATGAGCTTCGTCAATAACACAAAATGCAAAGTTTTTATTTCTTGATCTTATATTACCTATTTTATTTCTAAATTTATCTATAACAAATCTTTCAGGCGAAACGAAAGCAAATAAATATTGTCCATTTACATATTTTTCAGTGTTTTCTTCATTTATTGCAGGCTTTTGAGATGAATTAATATAAGTAGTGGCATCTATGAAAATATTTTTTAGGTTTTCATTTTGGTCTTTCATTAATGCCTTTATTGGGTCAATAACTATGATTAATCCTGCTTGTAGAAGAGATGCAACTTGATAGGTTAATGATTTTCCTGCACCTGTTGGCAAAAGTGCAATTGGATTTCTTTGTTGTAATGCTTTTGATAATATTTCAATTTGCCCTTCTCTAAAACTTGTTTTTCTGAAAAATGACTGTAAGAAAAAATTTAGGTTTTCAGTTCTGTTATCTTCTTTGTTTGCCGGTACATTTTCGTATTTAATGAATTTATGAAAGTTAAAAGTTCGAGTATATTCCGTATGATGAATAGAACGAATTATAATTGTTTTTTGTGCTAAACTTTGCGCAGGTCGATTGAGAAAAGTGGAGTAATTGAGAACAGAAATATCAATAACTAAATCGTAATTGCGAAAGTCTGAATTAGAGTTGAAGATTTGACAATTATTATCAGCATTGAGTTTTGCCTGATCAAACTCGATGGTATTAAATATTGTGATTTCTATATTTGGCAATTTTAATTCTTCGCCATTTTCGTTTTGTAATATAGATAAGTGTTTTATCTGTACGCATAAATCGTCAATTGCAATTTTGCCGCAAGGTATATCTCTTTCGATAATAGCAATATTCAAGTTTTCTGCATTTCTATTTATCAAGCCGCTTTTGATGGCTTTTAAAAATGCTTTTTGTACTCTTGATATTCCGAATGTTGAAAGATATAATTGCAAATAATTTAATCCAATTGTGTTTGCAAATATTGGTGTGTTTATATTTTGTTTGAACGTCTGAAAATAGGGATGTTGTAAATAATTGCTGATTTTATTGGATTGTAATTCCGTTAAATTATTAACTTGATTTGTTGGTATTCTTATTGTATCAAAATTGTTTTGGTCAGCAAAAAAATCTCTACTTTGGTCTTTTGTTCTTTGTGCGGGTTCATTATGCTGTTTTCCGTCTATTTCAATGACTAATCCATTTTTAAATCCTTCTTTCTTTGGAAATTGAATTACAAAATCCATATTTTGGTCAACAAAATCTTTTGAATTTGCTTCTCCCACTATTGATTTTGCAGTTCTTTGAAGCTGTAGAAGTTGATTTGTATTTTGTCCAAACCGTGACATTGTATTTATAAAAAAATCTTTTTCAAATGGGCTTCCTCCGTGGTCTTCCCAATTATTGTATGTGTTTTGAGTGTTTAATTCTTGTTTTCGACTATCAGCAATTACCAAACACTTTAAAAATTCAATTGATTTTGGATTGTTAAAGTCAAATGAAATAGTACCAATTACATTTGTTTTTTCAGTTGTCAATTTAAAAATTCTTTCAAATTCTCTTTCTATAAATATGCTTGAAATTGTGGGCAGTCCTCTTGAAATTTGATTATCCAGAACTGAAAATATTGGATGTTCTGTTTCATTGTCAGCATTATTTATAGTTGGATTTTGGCAATAGAATTTGGATAGGTTATTTGCTATTTCTAACCAATAATTTTTGTCTTTATCATTTTCGATATTTTTTGCTACTCCTTGTAAAATATGTCCTGCGAAGTATTCTCTCATTTGTGTTTGCTTTGGTTTTTATTATTGTAAGGTTATTTGGTAAAGACCAATAACGATGCGTTAGATATTCGAGATTTGTAATTATCACGATATAACTTGATTAAAAATTAAATGTATGAGAGTTAAAACTGTGTTAGTAACATTAAGACTATGGTTTTTTGGTTGAAAATAATACAATTTTTTATTTGAAACTAGTTAAAAGTTTTTGCAGAACTATAAATCTTCAAATTAATACTCAATCTCTTTTGCTGTTTCGTTTATATAAAAGTCAATTAGCTGGCCGTGAAATATCAAAACTTTTTTATCAAAACCATACGTTAAATATGAATCCGGTTCTGAATCTGGATGTTCCTCTTTATCATATTCTATTATATCTGATTTTAGTTGAGGACAAACTGAAAATATATTTGATACTTTAAATATAAAACATCCATTATTTTTATGTTTATTTAGCTTTAAAATTTTCTCAAGTTCTACAAAATTTTGATTACTGATAGAAATTTGAGCAAGAAATTCGTTATTATAACCAGCAAGAATGTTTTTAATATCATGAGCAAGAGTTCCTTTATCATAATGAGCAAGAATGTCTTTATTATAGTTCTTATTTATAACTTTTAGATAATAGATGCTGTCTAACTTAATTATATCATTTAACTCTCCTTCAAAAGCTATCAGTTTTTTCTGATTGATAAATATTTCTTGATACAAATACGTGTATTGGCCCAAAGTATCCCAATCAGAAACAGCATTGTATTTTTGAGCCAAATTATTTATAGCTTTTTTATTATTGGTTTCTAATTTATTATTTTTTTCTTTTCTAAATTCTATCCTTTCTTTTCTAATTTGCTTATCAGATTTCCAGCAAGATGTCAAAAAAATAGCTATCAAAATAACTGATATTTGGCTAAATATTATTCTCATTTTTTATGATTTTTATGTAAAAAAAACATTTGTTTTATATCAAGTCATATATTATCTTCTAAATCTTGATTTTTTTCTTTCAATTCTTGGTTTTCCTGCTCAAGTTCCGATTTATTTTGTTCAATTTCTGAATTATTTTGCTCAAGTTCTGAATTTTCAGATTTTACATTTTTGATATTTTGATTAATCTTGCCAGAATGATTTTGTAACCTTTGATTTTCTTTTCTTACCTGAAAATAATTTGACAATGTGATTATAAATGCAAAAGCTAAAACTATAGTTAGCCAATTCTTAGTAATTCTCTGTTTTAATTTTAAGTCTTTATTCATCTTGTTTGCTTTTTTTATTAAGAAAAATATATGCTATACCTCCACTAACTATAAAGGTTGCACTTCCAATTAAATAATTAAAATAAAAATCTTGATAACGAATATTATCTGAACCTGCATCTTTATTTATTCTAATTCCGTCAAGATAAAAATAATACGTCTCTCCAAATATATATCCCATTAATAAACTTAGAAAAGTCGCTAAAATTATTGAAATAATTACGACTTCGTCAGAATTTAAATCTCTAATTTGTTTCATTATTTCTATTTTACTTATAAATTTAAAATCTATTTTTCTGTTTTTCTTTGCCTCCATTTTTTGTTTTTTGTATTCATGTTGATAAAACTTATCAAACATTTTATCACTAACTTTTATAATTAACTTTACTTTTTTTACAGGATTTTCAGGTGTAACTTCAATTTCTTCATCAGATATAATTATAATATCTCCATATACATTTGATAGAAATGCTGCATTAAGTCTATCAGCAACATTTTTAGCTTCTACTTCATCTACTAATAATGTTTGTTTATTTACACTGGAAGGCAACATTGATATTGCTTTATCTATTATATCTTGTTTTGTTAGACTACATT
>JAAFJZ010000175.1 GCA_013298205.1 Cytophagales bacterium | reverse complement strand
CCTTTGGGATCATGGTTTATATTTTTCAGGAAAAGAAACTAATGGCACTCAAGATAACCATACCATGTCTAAAAACACGGCCGCGTTTAATTCTTCTAATGGAATTTTAGCCTTAGATGGCCCATTTAACTCTACCATAAACAATAACTGGTTGTTTGGAAATGAAGGTTCAGGGTTTCAATACTCTAGAACATTTTCTACAACCTGTGGTTCAGTATTTTGCGTAACTAATAGAAATACATTTACTAATAATGTGTTGTATAATATTTTAGATGCTCCAAATCAATATCCTTTGTATTTGGCAAATAAGGATACCAAAACTGATAAGTTTTTTGATTCGTTTTCAGGAAATTATTTGTGTAATCCTTATTCTAATCTTATGGTAAGGCGACAATTTTTCCCAAGTAGTGGTCAGTTTGATAGTCTATATACTTACCAAGCTTTTATGAATAGAAGCAATTATGCTACTAAAGCTGTAGCAAATAAGCCTGATTGTCAAAAGTTCACTGGTTACAGAAATGTTACTTTAGGCTCTGAATTAATAACTAATGGTAACTTTACTACAAATGCAAATGGTTGGTCTATTCAAAATCCGTTTGGTTCTTCAGGCTCTTTCGGTTGGAATAGTGGTGGTCTTAATCTCTCGTATAAGATTTCTTCCGATGCATCCTCAGGTGATGCAGGCTTTAAGACAACTTCAACTTTCAATATGTCTCCTAATTCTCTATACCTTCTTACATACGTAATTGTTGTAGATTTAAGTACAAGCCTTCAAGATGGTTTTAGACAATATGACATTTTGTTATCTGACAATACAGGCAATCCAGGTAAATATGCTGATACTCAACTTCAAAGACAAAGAGGAATAACTAATCGCGGCATATATTCAAATTCATATACTTTACCAAATTGGGGATATTACAGGGATTCTGTTTATATTAATACATCAAATGCTGAAGCAGGTTGGTCTGCTTCTAATAATCAATTGTATTTTAGGATTACCCCTAAATATGAAGGTCAGTTTTGGATAGATAGTGTAAGTCTTAAACAAGCAACTTCATATATAATAGAAAGCAAACTTCAAAAAAATAGACTCCTTATGAATCCCTCAGATAATGTATTAAATTATACTTTTCCTATGGATAGTGCATTTCAAGATTTGGATTGTAATTGTTTATCCAGTATTACAGTACCGGCATGGGAATCTAGAATTTTTACATACAACAAACAAATCACTCGAGCTCCTATTTTTGATGTTACTTCCAATCAAACCATAACACCTGAAGTTGACATTGAAGTTCCTAACTCGGAATGCGTGAATGCAGGATGGGTGTTTGGAAGACGTGGAATTACAAATGGTACACCAGGCAATAGATACTTGGTAGGGAATCCACCAGCAGGCTTATCTGGATCAAATGGAAGGCTTTTATTTGGTGTACGCCCCAATTCTGGTAGTGGAACAGGCTCTGTAAATGGAAATAGAGGACCATTGAATGTTGTAACTGGTTCTGTCACTTTAGTTAAAACCACAGCAGTTAGAAATTGGTTTCCAGCCGGACCTACTCCAATTGAAAAAGCTAATTACTTAGACAGAAACTGGCAAATTGATATCACTGGAGTTGCGAATAATTCATCTTCTGGAACAAGAGTAAGATTATTTTTTACTGATGATGAATTAAGGAGGTTAAACAATGCAGATGGCGCTCCTTACTCAACCACAAATTCAACTGCAGCATTAAAGGTGTATAAATTCCCAAGCACTGGGGCTCTTACCCAAGCTGCAGATTCTTCAAGTGGTGTAACATGGGTTGAATATGATGTTAGGGAACAAGCTGCTGATGCTGGTTCTTCTAACCAACCAGGATACGCAAATGGAGCAACTGTTAATACATTTAATACCACTGTTAAAGGTTGGTATGCAGAGTTTGATGTAACAAGTTTCTCTAGGTTTTATATCGGTAGAAGGTTGCCAAGGGTAATTGTTTTACCAATCACTATGCTAGCTTTTGATGCTAAAAAATCAGTAGAAAATAGCAATGATGTAGTTGTAACTTGGAGCATAGGAGAAGAAAAAGGTTTTAGCCATTATGAATTAGAAAAATCATTTGATGGTCAAACCTTTAGAAAAATAGCTGATATTTCACCTAAAATCTCTAGCTCTAGCAGAAAAGAATACGATTATTTGGATAAAGATGCATCAGAACTTAAAAATGGCAAATATGTATATTATAGATTGAATTCTGTAGATAAAGATGGCAAAAGCGAGCTTAGTGAAGTGAGAGCAGTAGAAATGAATGCTATAATTGAACAAGTTGCTTTAATGCCAGTTCCTGCATCACAAACGGTTTATGTGAGCTATACCAGCCCGAACGAAGCAAATCTTGAAATAGAAATCACAGCCATCACAGGGGCTTTGGTGCAGAAAATCGAGAAAACTTCTAGCGTAGGTCAGAACAAACATAGCATCGATATCAGCACACTTTCTCCAGGTGTTTATTTTGTAAGCATCAGCAATGGTGTTAATAAAGTAATGAAGAAATTGGTGGTGGAATAGGAATTTTAATTTAGAAAATAAAAAAGTCCTTGTAAGTTTTAAAAACTTGCAAGGACTTTTTTATTTCTTGGTAGAGTGATGTAGCCCACGGTTTCAACTTAGCCCACGGTTTTAACCGTGGGGACATGAATATATAGGGGTTTAAATTTGTATGTTTTGAATTAAACCGTTGATACGGCTTTGTAATAATGCGTATTTCCATTGTTCCCATTTATGTCCCATGGTTGAAACCATGGGCTAGATCAAATGAAAATTAACAAAACGAATGGTTTGACTCATTTTAAATTTGGATTTTTTGAATTAAATCGTTGAAACGGTTATGTAAGAATGCGTATATTCATTATTCCCATTCATTGTCCCATGGTTGAAACCATGGGCTAGTTAAAATGAAAATTAACATAACAAATGGTTTGACTCATTTTAAATTTGGATTTTTTGAATTAAATCGTTGAAATGGTTTTGTGAATGTATTTGTTGATTGTTACATGGTTTCAATTTAGCCCACGGTTTCAACCATAGGTTCTGGTTTTTGAATTTAATCTAATTTGCCTATTTTTGTGAACTTAAAAATGATAATGAAGCAATCTTTAGAACCATTCCGCTATCTAGACAATGCCAAAGAGATACTAAGCACCAAGGCAAATAAAGAAGATGGCTATTACCAAGACAAAAAATACATCAAAATGGCAGGTCATACTGCATATTCGGGTGTACTTTTGGCTTTAGATGAAGCTTTGCTTAGACCTAAAAAGGGAAGAAAATCAGTAGAATGGTATAAGGAAGAATTAGCGAAATTAGATAAAAAAATTTTAGCTCACTTCAATGAAGTTTATGAAATCTTTCATTTATTTATGAGTTATGATGGATTTGGAAAGGAAAAATACGTGATAGAAGGTTTTGAAAGTGCCGAAAAAGTAATAAACTGGGCTGGAAGTAGAAGTAAAGCTTAATTTTATGACGCTTTTTTTTTATAGCTAAATTATTTGTCCGTATTTCATTATTTCAAATGCTAAAGGATTTAAATGATTAAAATCTTTTTTTCTAAAAGGATGAGGTTCTATTCTACTATCTATTTGTCGTCTTATTTTCATGAGAGCAAGTTGAATATCGTTTAAACTTTCAAAATCGTTAAAAATAACAGCAATATCAATATCACTATCAGAGTGGAAATTTCCTTTGGCAAAAGAACCAAATAATATCATTTTTTCTACATTATATTGGGAATTAACTGCGATTGCATATTCTTTTGCTACATTTATGATATTTCTATTATCCATTTTCTTATAAATTTGATATTATTAATCCAATAATTGGTGTACTCTTTTGTGCATCTGAACGAAAACTCTTTTTTGTAATCATCGTACCTAGCATTCATGTTAAAAGTTGTAATTGTATCCAAGTAATCAGCAATTTGAGAGTTTATTGCATACTCATTTAATTCTGCCAATCGGTAAAGATTGTGCGTAAAAGGCGCATGTTTGAAGTGTTTTTTTACAAATGAGGCTTTTAAAAGTTTTTCAATTGAAATATGACCTAAAAATAAAGCCCAAGTATAAGATTTATTCTGATACAAATCTAGCATTGTATTATAATCATCATTTGAACCCTCAGACCAATGATTTGCAATTTTCTCTACATCGAAATATGTGTTTAAATCACTCATTATATGCAAAGATATATAAATACTTTTTTTGTACTTTCTATTTTCATTATTTTTGTAATAATTAATTTGAAAGTATGAAGCAATCTTTAGAACCATTCCGCTATCTAGACAATGCCAAAGAGATACTAAGCACTAGGGCAAATAAAGAGGATGGCTATTACCAAGATAAAAAATACATCAAAATGGCAGGTCATACTGCATATTCGGGTGTACTTTTGGCTTTAGATGAAGCTTTGCTTAGACCTAAAAAGGGAAGAAAATCAGTAGAATGGTATAAGGAAGAATTAGCGAAATTAGATAAAAAAATTTTACTTCATTTTAATGATGTTTATGAAATTATGCATTTGTTTATGAGTTACGATGGCTATGGTAAAGAGAAAATAGTAGCTATGGGTTTTGAAAGTGCTGAAAAAGTAATAAACTGGGCTGGAAGTAGGATTAAAGTATAATTTTTTTTGAGCTTGTGAAAATTTTACTTCTAATTTAGGTAATAGTTTTCTCTCATTTTTTAATTTTAAATTTTTTGTGTCACTTATTGTACATTAAAAAACAAAACATTGTCTCAGATTTACGATAAGATTTTTAAAGAAAACATTGAGGAGTTAATTTTGCCACTGGCAGGAAAATTGCTCGATATTTTTCCTGAGAAAATAGAAGAAATTCCAGACGATTTGCAAGCTACGATCGAGAGGAAGCCAGATTTTCTTAAAAAGGTTGTGCATCAAGATTCTAAAAAAGACTACATTCTTCATATTGAGTTTCAAACTGAAGATGATTCTGAAATGGTTTATCGTATGAGCGAATACTATTCTCTTTTGCTACGTAAATATAAACTAGAAGTAAAGCAATATGTATTTTTTATTGGAAAAAAGAAATCTAACATGCTTACCGAGCTTTCATTTTCAAGATTTATTTTTAGCTATCAGATTATTAATTTGATAGATTTTGATTACCACAAGTTTTTAGATTCTAGTAAGGTAGAAGAGGTTATCTTAGCGATTCTGGCAGACTTTGGAGAAACGAAACCTGCATTTGTTGCCAAAGAAGTATTGAATAAGCTCATTGCACTAGAACCTAATGGCTTGAAGCAAGAAAAAAGTATTAAACAATTGGAAATATTATCAAAATTACGAAATTTGCAAGAGGAAATCGTTAACCAAATAAAAGATATGGCATTCACATATGATTTACAAACAGATATAAGATTTAAACAAGGAATCGACTTAGGTGAAGAGCGAAAAGCTGTTTATGCAGTTATTAATATGCTCGAAGAAAATTTTTCTTTTGAAAGAATAGCTAAAATACAAGGTGTTACAGTTTCTTTTGTAAAAAAAGTAGCTGATTCTTTAAAGAAGTAGAGTTTTTTTAGTTTTAATCACATAATGTTTTTAATTTTTCTTTCAATTTTTAATTTTAAATTTTTTGAGTCACTTATTCTAAATTACAAAGCAAAACATTGTCTCAGATATACGATAAGATTTTTAAAGAAAACATTGAGGAGTTAATTTTGCCACTGGCAGGAAAATTGCTCGATATTTTCCCTGAGAAAATAGAAGAAATTCCAGACGATTTGCAAGCTACGATCGAGAGGAAGCCAGATTTTCTTAAAAAGGTTGTGCATCAAGATTCTAAAAAAGACTACATTCTTCATATTGAGTTTCAAACT
>JAAFJZ010000174.1 GCA_013298205.1 Cytophagales bacterium | reverse complement strand
TGCAGGCTATAAAGTAATTATTGTAATTGCAGGAACAATAAGTTCTTTACGCAGACAAACACAGGAAAGAATTGATTCGGGTTATATTGGAAGGAATAACTCAGCTTTCATAAGGGAAAAAGAAAACAAAATTATTGGCGTTGGTAAATATAAGGTACAAACAGATATTTATGGCTTTACATCTGCATATTATAAAAAAAATGATGAGGGTGATTTTAGTCAAGCGGTTGCAAATAGGTTAAATATTCCTATCGGCAAAAACCCTGTTGTTTTTGTTATCAAGAAAAACAAAAGTATTCTTGAAAACCTGATTGATTGGTTTTCAAAGGTTGAAAAAACACAAATTATTGATGGTTCACCAAAACTATTTGACGTACCAGCATTAATAATTGATGATGAAGCCGATGCTGCTTCGGTTAATGCGTCAAAGGATATCAACGACATCAAAACGATAAACCGTTTAATCCGAACACTGCTCAATATTTTTAATCAGAATACTTTTGTTGGTTATACCGCAACTCCTTATGCCAATTTGTTTATATCCAAAAATTTTAATGAAGAACTAACCACAACAGTAAAAAATAAGCAGTACAAAATAGGAGAAGATTTATTTCCAAGAGATTTTATAATCAACATCAAAGCACCAACAAATTATATTGGTGCTGCTAAAATTTTCGGTTATGAAACTACAGATTCTGAATCTACCAAAGAGCCTTTAGATATTTTTAGAGAAATCAATGATGCAAATCCTTTATTTAAAGTAAATGAAAAGCCGTTGGATGAAAAATATAGATGGGATAATCACGATATTGTTGCATATAATCAGGATAATCTGCCCGAGTATTTGCCGGCTAGCCTCGAACGTGCAATAAAATCATTTATTTTAACTTGTGCAGTCCGCAGGCTTCGAGGACATGAAACTAAGCATAATTCAATGCTTATTCATGTGGCACTTTTAGTTAAATGGACTGATAAAGTTGCTTATCTAGTTAATCAGAAAACTAAAGAATATCAAAATGCAATTCAAAGTGAAGATAAAAAATTACTTTATGAGTTAGAGGATATTTTCATAAATGATTTTTTGCCTACAACAAGAAATGTTCTCGAAAATCTGGATTACAAAGACTTTGGAATAAAAGAACACTCTTGGGATGAAGTAAAAAAAGAACTAAAAAAAGCGGCTTCAAAAATTGATGTTCGTTCTGTACATGGAACACGTTCAACAACAAATTTGGAATATCATAACATTGAAGAAATTGATTATAACAGATATGAAAACGGCTTATCGGTTATTGCAATTGGAGGCAATCGTTTATCCAGAGGAATAACTTTAGAAGGATTGTCGGTTAGTTATTACATCCGAACAAGTAGAATGTATGATTCATTAATGCAAATGGGACGGTGGTTTGGCTATCGACCGGGTTATGTTGATTTATGTCGGCTTTATACGACTGAGGAAATTTTCGGTTGGTTTAATCATATCACAATGGCGACAGAAGAAATGCGGAATGACTTTGATGAAATGACTGTAATACATCAACGACCAAAAGATTTCTTACTTAAAGTTAGAAATCATCTAGGTTTGCTGACAATTACAAGCCTAAGCAAATTACATAATTCTGAAGCTATTGAAATTTCTTTTTCTGGTACAAATCCGCAAACGTATTGCTTACTAAAAACAAAACCGGTGATTGAAAACAATTTTAATGCTTTAAATAATTTAGTTGAAGCAATTGGTTTTCCAACAAAAGACAACAGAAGACTAATAAATGGAAAAACAAGATATTTACTTTATCCAAATACAGACATCGAGGTACTATGCAATTTTATAGAAGCGTACAAAATTAATCAACCGAGTATCAAAAATGCAACACTAAGCGAATATATCAAATCGCAGGCAAAAATTAAGAGTATTGAAAAATGGTCTATATGTATTGTTTCAAATACAGATGAGAAAGTATTTATTGATTATAAAGGAAAAACCCTGACCAGTGAAAGAAAATCGAATGAAAAAATTGCAAATTATGATTTGAACTTTAATAATGAAACTATCAAAATGGGTTGCAGCATCCGTAACCAGCAAGTTGGGCGTGACAGCGAATTCTATGTGATTTTGAAAAATCAAATCCACTCAACAAGTGATATGGGTGTGGATTTGAGTGTAAAAAAAGAAATTTATTCTGAGATAAAGGAACAACGGGAATTAGAAAAAAAAGGGTTGCTATTAATTTATGCTTTGGATGAGAGAGGTACACCTAACGTAAATAATGGCATTCCAATTATTGGTTACAGCTTGCATTTCCCCAAAATTGATGATGAAATAAAGGTTTCATATACCGCTACAATCAATAGCGGTTTTGATGATGATATAATGGAAGATGATGACAACAACGAAACAGAATAAAAAATGATAAATATCAAATCTATTTGGGAAAACCAAAAGCCAACAGGCGATATTATCATCAAAACTAGAATTGATGAAATTAAGCATTTAAATTGTTTTGCAGCAACAAACCATATTACGGGACAACATTTGTTTATTATGTCAGTTTCAAAAAACATTGTAATTCCTGAACTTAAATATTATCGTTTCAAAGGTGTTGAAATTTTTACTATTAAAGTCGAAAATACCATTGAACTAAATATTTATCTGCTTGATAATGATTTGAAAGAAATTTTTTCATTATTCATTCAGAATGTTCTGGAAGATATTGAAAAAAGTATTACAGAAAATGAAGCAATTACAACAACGCTGAATGTAATTTCAAAATGGAAGAAGCTTTTTGATAAAATCAATTTTAACGGATTATCACTTGAACAACAAAAAGGTTTGATTGGCGAATTATTATTTCTCAATTATCTGTTGGATAATGAAAAAACAAACTCAAATGCTGTAGAATCATGGACAGGAACAGAAAAAGATTTTGAAGCAAAAGATTTTACTCTAGGTTCGGTTGGTGTTGAAATCAAATTTACATCATCAAAACAACCAAGAATTAAAGTTTCAAACGAAAGACAATTGGACGCAGAAAATTTAAAAGAATTGTTTTTGATTTTGTATTCTACAGAAGCTGTAAAAGACAATGGATTTTCGCTTAATTCTTTAGTTGAGCAAACACGACAAAAAATAGTATCAAATGATGAACGTAATATTTTCAATGGTAAACTACAAACAATTGGCTACTTTGATAATGATATAGAACATTATACAAAAATGTATTCACTCAAAAAAACATTTGCATTTATCGTAACTTCTGATTTTCCTAAAATCATCAAAAGTCATTTGCCATTAGGAATTTATGAAACTTCATATTCAATTGAAATTTCGGCAGTTGAAAAATTTATTGTCGAACCCGCACACATACTAGAACAAATTTAATAAATGGAAAGACCCTTAGAAAATTATATTGAAGAATTAAAATCCGACATCGCCTCCCTAGTATATTCCGAAGGCGAGGGGGCAAGTTTTGAAGATAAATTCACCGAATATTGCATTGAAGTATTTGAAAATATTGGAAAATCTGAGGGAGCTAGGGTATTGTCGTATATTCACCCCAATAGCCAAGGTGGCATTGACTGGAAAATAAATGGCTATTGCCTAAAAGACTTATTCAAAGACGAAAATAAAAAAGAGTATTTTGAAACGTTGGATTTATTTATAGCTTATTACAAAAATGAATACGATTACAATATTACAAAAGATGAATATACCAAATCTCTCAATCAAATAAAGAGATTTATTAATTCGGCTTTAAAACGACATATCGACTACATTGATCCTTCACATACCCAGTTAGTTGAGCTTATTAAAATTATTGGCAAACAAGGCAATGACTTTGATAGAATCAATGTATATTTTCTGATAAATGGATTTTCAAATCACGACAAAGAAAGAATTGATATAAACGATGTTGATGTTTTTGTACATACTTGGGACATTTCAAGATTGTTCAAAATCAATGAATCAAATAGCACGCACGAACCAATAGAAATTGAATTTGAAAAATTTAGTGAAAATGGAGTTGGTTTACAATGTTTGCAAGTTCCCAATATTGACCAAATGTATGACTGCTATTTGGCGATTGTGCCAGGAGAAATTTTAGCAAAACTGTATAAAGAATACTCAAATGAATTGTTGGAAAGCAATGTTCGTGCTTTCCTTGGTCAAGCGGGCAAATTCAACAAAGGAATAAGAGATACAATCCGTACTAAACCACAAATGTTTTTGCCTTACAACAATGGAATTACTGCCACAGCTGAAAGTGTAGCAACAAAAATAATAGAAAACCAATTGGTTATTACCAAGCTCAACGATTTTCAAATCGTAAACGGAGGGCAAACAACAGCTTCGCTTTATCATACGCATAAAAAATATAAAGATGCCGATTTGAGCAAAATTTTTGTTCAAATGAAGCTAACTGTAATCAAAAATAAAGAGCAAAAAAACAGTGAAGTTCCAAATATTGCACGTTATGCAAATAGCCAAAACAAAGTTTCCGAATTAGATTTATCGTCAAACAACCCATATTTCGTGCAGATTGAAAACCTGTCAAGAAAAAAATATGTGGTCAATCCTGAAAACAAAAATCAGTCGTTTTTGTGGTACTTTGAACGAGCCAATGGTCAGTACAGAGAAACACTTAATAAACAAACACCGGCACAGCAAAAAAAATTTAAAGAACAGAATCCGACAAACTTAAAGTTTATAAAATCTGATGTTGCCAAATTTATTAATGTTTGGGAATTAGAACCTCATTTTGTTTCTCAAGGTTCGCAGAAAAATTTTATTCATTTCACAAAAAAAGTAAACGAGGCTGTTAGCAAAAATAAATTACCATGCGAAAATTTTTATCGTAAACTTATTGCCAATGCGATTTTGGTAAAAACAGTTGACAATCTTTTTGGGAGAAAAAATGTGGATGCTATCGGTGATACCAGCTTGAAATCATTTACTGTCGCTTACACAGTTTCGTATTTTCATTATCTTACTAGTTGCCGCCTCGACTTATGGAAGATTTATGAACATCAAAAAACTGATGATATTTTGAATGGCTGTTTCAAAAATATATTGCTATTTGTTTATAAACATTTAGTTGCAGAAGCCAACAATAGTTTGATTTCAGAGTATGCAAAAAGAGAATCTTCTTGGGCAAAACTGAAAGCCTCAAAATACCCAGAAAACTTAACTACCGTTCTTAATGATTATTTAATTTCCGAGCAAGAAAAAGCAGAGCGAGAAAATGAGAAAGAATTGAACACAAATAACGTTGAGGACGCTATATTTTTGATAAGCGAAATTCAAAAAATGGGTTTGAAGTTTTGGGATGGTTTCAAAATATACATCGACAAACACAAACCTGACGGCTTTGATTATATACTCATTTTTGATTTGCTCAAAAAACTTAAAGAGCAAAAAAATATGACAAATAGAGAAATGGCGTTTGGCAAAAAAGTGCTTGATTTTATACAAACAAATCCTTCATTAGTGGAAGAAATTAAGACGCTATCAAAGCTAGAGGACAAAGAAATAATAGATGTCAAATTTTTCTACGATAAACTTTTACTTGTATCAAAAGACACATGGAAACGCATTATTGATGTGGCAAATCAAACAAAATTATTTAATAATGATGAACTTTCAAATGTAAAATCAGTGCGTCTGTGTTTATCAAAAAAAGAAATTATTAAAGAACAAGCAATCATCAAGTGTTATGAATCTTTGAAAAAACTAGACAAATTTGGTATTAAATTTTAAGTCAAATACAGTTTTGAAAGCATATTTTTTAATTCTGTAAGCAGACATTCCAGCCAAAGATTGCAAAACATTATGCCGTCCGGATGCTCTGATTGGTGCAAGTATGTGCTTCTACTATATTGCCGCGCGTTAAATCCAATCGG
>JAAFJZ010000173.1 GCA_013298205.1 Cytophagales bacterium | reverse complement strand
TGTAAATTTTAATCTTCATAACATTGTTTATTTAAGTTAATTTATAAATTATGTTACAAAATTACATTCTGTGTTTGGTTTAGTAGTATTCCGAAAAGACAAAGTTTTTTAGAAAAAAAATAAAAAAGACCTTCATAGACCTGACAGGTTTTTAAAACCTGTCAGGTCTAAAATCTAAAAATCCATTTCGAGTTTTAATTTTAAGTCAATTTTTTGTTGATGAAATTTTATAAAATCTGCTTTGCTATAAAACCAACGTAATACTTCTTCACGTTTGAGTTGCGTATCTTTTATTGATAAAAATGAATGGTAAGAACTATATTTCCAATCTTCAATATGTTTTACAAAACCATGATGAACAGGGTTAGCGTGAATGTAATGGATTATTTGGGTAAAATAGGAGTCGTTTTCAACGGGTTTACGTTTAAACGGTCTATGAAAAAGTGAACCCTTTCTTTCATACATTTTATTATATGCTTTTGAATATGAATTGAATAGATTGCTGAATGATTGAGAAATTAGACCTGACAGGTTTTCAAAACCTGTCAGGTCTAATTTCAGTAATTCGCTTTCATCTTTTATTTCAACAAAAAAATGAATGTGATTTGGCATCAAACAATAGGCGTACGTATTTGCCACAGGGTTAATATGATGTGCATATTTTTTTAAAAAGAACATATAATTTTCATCGTTTTTAAACAAGTCTTCACTTCCATTGGCATGGGTATAAATGTGATAGAATGTTGATGGCAATAACATTGGGTATAATTTTTTATAAATGTAATTCAAAGTTACAATATTTTAAAATCTACTAAACCTCCATTTAACAAACCTCCAAGGTTTTTCAAAACCTTGGAGGTTTAACTAAAATATCTGAATTGATTTAAAAGAAACAAAACATTAATTTGTACTTGATACCAAGACTTGATATTTTTGTGAAAAAATGATTATGGCACGTAATACTTCAATTTTATTAGGCGATTACTTTGAAAATTTTATAAATAAACAAGTTGCATCTGGAAAATATAATTCAACAAGTGAAGTTATAAGAACCGCTTTGCGCATTTTTGAGCAAGAAGAAAACAAAACAACAGCTTTATTAAATGAGTTAATAACTGGAGAAAATAGTAAGAAGGTTATAAACTTTGACCGAATAAAAAATCTTAAAGAATTGCACAGAAGTTTTAAAAAATAATGTCAAAATATATAATTAGCGAAAAAGCTATTGATGACATTAACAATATATGGATTTATACAGCAGAAACTTGGTCAACCGAACAAGCAGATAGATACTACAATTTAATTTTAGACGAAATTGAATTTATAACTAAAAATTATAACCAAGCTAAAGATTTTAGTAAAATTAGAATCTGTTACAGATATTCTAAAATAAAATCCCATTTAATATTTTTTAAAGAAATAAATGACCAAGAAATTGAAGTGGTAAGAGTTTTACATGAAAAAATGGACATTGAAAATAGACTAAATGACTAACCATTATCTACTTATAAATTTTTAAGAAAGATTTAATCACAAATTTTCCTTAACCTCTGATGGCAAAACCCCATTTACTTCTTTAAAAGCTATCGAAAATTTAGTATTACTTTCATAACCCATTTGCAAAGCCAAGTCTTTTATTTTAGTTTCGTTTTGGCTTTTTAATATTTCAAACGCTATTTTCATTTTGTTTTTTTGAAAATATTTATAAACCGATATGCCATAAATTTGATTAAACCCTGTTTTCAGCCCCGTAGTAGATAACCCGACTTTTTCTGCCAAAACTTCGATACCTGGAAAATCTTTATTATAAAATTGACTAAGGTAGTTTTCGGCTTTCAATACTTTAATTCGCTGATCGTTGCTCATCCTAAACTGGTCGGCATGAATCGAAGTTTTTGGCAAATTGGAGGCAAAATCTTCAAACATTTGTTTGCATAGTTCAAGATAGGCACTTGTATCTAAATCTTTAACAGGTGTACGTATATGTAAAGTTTGATTAAATAAATTATAGTTTACGTTATTTGTTTGTTCGTTTCGGGGCCACATTACAAAATCCAAATCAGAAGCTATAAAAAGATTCATAAATTGATTTGTAAGCTCATTTGCAGAAGCTAAAAAATCAATTAGCCATTTTTTTGTGAAAAAAATAGTATAATACATTTCCTGAGTATCTTTAAAATGACAAACATTTTTTATAGTTCCGGGTTTGAATAATAGCCAAGAGTTAGAATTATAAATTGTACCATTATAAAGTGAGTCTTTGAGTTGATTTTTTTTTTCTGAAAACTTAAGAGCCAACGAAAAGTACTCCACAGATTGTAGTTCATCGTAAATAAACTGATCTAGCACATTTTTTTTGTAAAAACAAGTAGAATTTATTACATAAAGTTCTTCAATTATTTTTAGATAAAAAATCTTAGCATCCAAAAATGGATTTTTGCAAATTACAATTTGAGTAGATTTGTCATGGCTTGACATGGGCATATCTATAACATTCTCAATCATTAAAGCAGGAGAATTACGAAGGATAAATATTTTAAAAAAACCATCTTCATAGCTAAAAAAGTACTTTTTTATATTCACTTTCCAGCTCTGGAGCATATTTTTAAAGCTAATATTTTTCTGATCTGATTCAGCGGAAAAAGTAGTTAATTGAGCCATTCATGTTTTATTTTCGATATATAACTTTGGGCTAACAGAAGTAAATTTAGTAAAACATGAAAAATTATTGCTTATAAAAAATATTTCATGTGTTTTTAGACAAAAATGAGATTTATAATTTCAGAATCAACTTTTTTCAAAAAATATATTAAAGTTTTTATAACTTAGATAATTAATTAAAATTGGATTATTTGAATCTAAATTAATTTGATAATATTTTCTTCAGATATTAATTCCAAATAATTCATTCTTAAAAAAACTTGAGCAGTTACGATTACGTCCTCCATACAATATGCTGCTATTTCTTTCAAATGATTTTCTTTGTAGTAGCGGTAATTAACCTGACTTCCATCCATATCCGTTTTGCTTGAAGGAATATTTAGGCTACAAGCCAGTAAATCAAGTGAAGTATAGTTTTTTTTATCCCCAAACTTCCACATTTCTAAAGTATCAAAATGCTTAATTTCCCAAGGTTTTTTGCCAGCAGAATCAAGACAAAAAGGAATAGGTATTTGATTAATTACCAATCGTCTACAAAGATAAGGAAAATCAAATTCTTTGCCATTATGAGCGCATAAAGTTAAGTTTGGATTTGGAAATTTATCTTTTAAAATAGCAACAAATTGTGATAAAAGTTCATGTTCATTATCAGCAAATAAAGACTTCACTCGCAATTGCATGTTACCTTTTTCATTTTTTTTAAAATAACCTAACCCGATAACAATTACTTTTCCAAATTCTGCAAAAATACCTGCTTTGCTAAAATAAGTATCACCTATGCCTGTTTCGGTTTTAGGCATAAGTGAAAACTTTTTAAACCATAATTCTTTTTGTCTTTCGTTTAGTAAATCATAATTTGATTGAGCGGAAACAGTTTCAATATCAATTACTAAAATATTTTCCATAAAATACAGAACATTAAGTTGTAGGCTCTTTGTCTTTTTTAACGATTATCCTTGAAAGTACATTTTCAAACGGAAAAATTAAAATCGCTACTCCTACTTGCAAAAAGAAAGCTATAACAGGCGAATCGTCCACTTTTATAAATGAGCCAAGAACTACGTTTAAAAACTCAATAAACATAACAATGGTTATGAAAGTTAGTAACTTACTTATGAGTTGATTGCTTGTGTTTTTTCTATTTAACCTAAATGAGAGGAACAATAATGTACCAAAAAACGCAAATTCTAACAAATAAAACCACCATCGTTGCCAATAAGGTGGATCGACTTCAAACTCAATTAACTCACTTTCTGAAATATGATTTAATGCATTTCTAGTTCTAACCAATAAATTATAACTTCCAGAAGGCAAAAAGTCAAATGTTACATAGTTAGTTTTTGACCAAGGCGACCATTCTTCATTTAAACCTTTGAGCATATATTGATATTCTAGAGAATTATTATCAATATAATCAGGGTTAATAAAAGTAAAATTAACGCTACTTTTATTTTGAATCAGCTTTACTTTTTGTAGATGTAAGTTTTGACCTTCTTTATTTTTAACATCTTTTAAGAAAATACTTGAAATGTGTTTTAGTTCTGCATCTTTTTGATAATCAAAACGATAAAGTCTGTTGTCTTTTGTAATTATCCAATAATGTTTCAAATTTTTGTCTAAAAATATTTCTTGTATGTTTTTGATGAGTCTTAAATAATTAAAATTAGGATTTTTATTTATTATCTCAGAAAAGAAATCCCAATTTTTACCATCATAAAACCAAACCAAGTTATTTTCAGAATTTACAAATTTTAAGCCTGATTTCTTTGTAATTTCACTTATACTATCTTGAACCAAAGCTTTGGTATTTTCATCATAATAATAAAGGCTATTATTAACAATAATATTCATTCTATTGCCGTTTGCCACATTTATTACCCTTTCAGAAAATGGGTTTTGAATTAAAATGGTATCTGTTTTGTCTTTTACATTAGCAGAGTTAGGAATTTTATAAATTTTATCGTAACAACTTACCCAAAGATTTCTTGATTTATCTTCAGAAATACAACTTACGTTATCATTAAAATTGGGAAATAATTTTTCTTCTTTCCATTGGTTTAATTCTAGTTTAAAAACAAGTAGTTTTTGATCTTCAGTACAGAAAGTTATTCTGTTAAAATATGGTGAAGCGTAAAGATATTTAACAGGTGTTCCTACAATTAAAAATGCTTTTTTATTGATAATTTCATAAATGCCTGAGTTGGAAGCAACTATAATATGGCCTTGATAATTGATCATCTGTTTGCATTTTCCAGATATACCAGAAACTTTTTTATAAATATATTTTACTGATAAAAAAGTTTGGTTTGAAGAAGTGTTTTTTACTTCTGTAGTAATTTTATTTTCTGATGTTTTTATTTCTTTTTTATTAGTTACAACTTTCTTCTCTTCCTCCTTTTTCGTTTCATTTAATACTTTTTCACTATTGGGTTCTAATTTAACTTCTTCTACAATATTTTTTTTCTTTTTGGTAAAAAAACCTTTGATACGGGCAAATATGTTTTTCTTAACAACAGGTTCTTCTTTCGGAACTTCAGCTATCGTAATAGGATTATTTGTGTTAAAATTCTCAACTTTTTTAGCTTTTGCTTTTGGTTTTAGCATAACGACCATTTCTTTATAATCTTTAACTTCTTCAAGGTAAAAAACCCCTTCGCTTGTTGCTAAGTATAATTGATCATTATAACTCAATGAAGCATTCAAATGCCCCTCATAACCTGGATAATTGGAATAACATCTAAAAGGTAAAAAATAATCCATTCTAGTAAAACCCATGTCGTGAGCCATCCATACTCCTCCTTTTTCATCTAAACAAAGAGCATAAATCTCATCATCTGGAAGCCCGCTGTAATAGTTTACGATAGACTCAGTACTCCCCGTTTCTAAATCTAGTATAACACAACCTCCTTTTTCGGTTGAAATAACAGCATATCGATTTTCTAGGATTACGCCCTTGCTTAATACCTTTTCTTCAAAATAGGCATTAGCTTTACAATTAAATTCTTTAAATGTGTTGTTCTGAAAGAAAAATAATTTCCCAGATTGCAATCCCAATAAAAGCTTTCCTTTACTGATTTGAGTAGCAAAAGCGAACTCCTCTCCTTTTGGACAATTTGAGCTCACATTTGAAATTGAGCCGTTAATTATAGTAAAAACACCTTTATTTATATTCTGAAAATAAAGAATTTTATTGTTTTCAAAAATAAAATCAATACTTAACTCTTCTGTAATATCCCATT
>JAAFJZ010000172.1 GCA_013298205.1 Cytophagales bacterium | reverse complement strand
ACCGCATTGGTTGGGAAGGTAAAATTATGGTCGCCACCCTAAGAATGATACCTGATAGATTAACACTTTCTTGGTTAAAATCTTAGTAAAAATGGCAACAGGAAATACTAAAAATCAGTGGCAGTCGTCTATTCCCTTACAAGTTTTGAAAGGAACAAGTAACTCTTTTTCTATCCAATATGAAGGAAAAAAAAATGAAAGGGAAATTTTAGATTTAGCAGAACAAACGAAACCTGATTTTGCAACTTACCTTTTTGAAAATCACACCCAAACGCAACATTTTAAGAAATTATTTTTCGGCGATAACTTTTTAGCATTATCACATCTCTTGAACAATGAGAATGTAAAAGGAAAGGTGAAATTGATTTATATAGACCCACCTTATGCTACAAACAGTGTATTTATCGCTAAAAATCAAAAAGATGCTTATACAGACCTTTTGACAGGGGCAGATTACATTGAATTTATGCGTGAAAGATTTATTTTGCTGAAAGAACTTTTAGCAGAAGATGGTTCTATTTATGTGCATCTGGACGGAAACGCAGTCTTTGAAATTAAATTGATTTTAGATGAAGTTTTTGGTGCAAAAAACTTTCGTAATTTCATCTCACGTAAAAAATGTAATTCTAAAAATTATACCCGAAAAACCTACGGAAATATTTCGGATTATATTCTTTTTTATACAAAATCTGATAATTATACTTGGAACAGACCTTTTCAAGAATGGGACGAAGACAAAATTTTGAAAGAGTATCCTTGTATTGAAAAAGAAACAGGCAGGAGATTTAAGAAAGTACCTATTCACGCACCTGGCGTAAGAAATGGTGAAACAGGCAAAATATGGCGTGGAATGTTGCCTCCCAAAGGAAAACATTGGCAATATACACCCGAAAAGTTAGAAGAATTAGATAAAAAAGGTGAAATGTATTGGTCTCCTACGGGTAATCCACGTAGAAAGGTATATTTTGATTTAAGTGAAGGCATACCCGTCCAAGACATTTGGCTAGACTATTTAGATGCCTATAATCAAAATATTAAGGTTACAGGTTATCCAACTGAAAAAAATCTAAGTTTATTGCACCGAATTATAGAAACATCATCAAATAAAGGTGATTTGGTCTTAGACTGTTTTTGCGGTTCGGGAACAACACTCTTAGCCTCTGATATGCTTTCAAGAGAATGGATAGGCATTGACAATAGTACCTTAGCAATTGATACCGTAATTCAGCGACTAAGAGAAGAATGGATATTTGATTTTGAGATAGAAATTCACGAACAGGACGAAGAAAAAACGGCACACAACATTGCATTTGTGGCAAGGCGGGCAGACGTGCTAAATTAAACTTTTATGCTTTCTATTTGATTTAGTGCTTTGTGCGGCAACCGTGCTATCAAGTTCCGCCCTGCACAAATGCTTTTACGTTAGCCGACACCCAAAGAGACACCCTGCAATCATTGACAATCCGACAAAAGACGAAAGAAAAGCCAACGCTTCGTAAAATTAAAAGAGGTGCAAGCCAAGGCACAAAGCCAACGCTTTTGCACCACATTTAATTTCACCCCAACGTACCAAGCCCACCCACCACCCAAAAAATTTTACTAAACTTTGGCTGAATAAAATATTTTTCTTATTTTTGGACAATAATTGTCAAGATAAAATATTTCTATGCAAAATTTGGACACTATCGGAACTCAAATCAGACAGTTGAGAGAAAAAGCAGAAATGCCTTTGAGAAAACTTGCGTCATTGCTTGACATCGACCAATCAACATTAAGTAAAATTGAGAGAGATGAAAGAAAACCAAGTGTAATATTAATTGAACAAATTGCAGAAATTTTTAGGGTTGAAAAATCTTTACTTTTAGTTGCTTTTTACAGTGATGTTGTTGCGTATGAAATTCAGGAGGAAAGTTCATTTTCTGAAATCTTGCAAGTTGCAGAAGCAAAAATTGAATATCAACGAACTAAAAAAAAGTAAAATGAGCAACAATTTTAATTATTTTCTAATCAAAGAAGAGCAATTAATTGCTCAAGAAATTCAAAAGAATTTTCTCTCAAAAACTGATGAAATAAAGCCAGTTTCTCAAATTGAAATTCATTCAATTAATGCGAATTTACTTTTGACAGACGATAGAAATGTAGCTTATAAAGTGCATAAAGATTTAATCAATTCACTTATTACACATTTCATTAAATCAAAATTTAATGATTTTTCCGAACAACTAAAATCTGTTTTTGAAACAACAATTGCAATTAAAAGCGATGCAATAATTGAAGCAAATATTGACAATATTCCTCAAATAATTGAAGATTTACACGTTTCATTTTTAAATTCTGAATTTGGAATTGTTAACGGAAAATTGACAAGGAAAAAATCAAAACATTACTTAAAAGAAACTGGAGCAGTTTACACTTTAAAAAAAATTACTAACGAAATAGTTGAAAAAACAATACAAAATGCAATCACAGAACAAGTAATTTCTAACGCAATTACTTGTCTTGATTTTGCTTCTGGTACTGGTCGGTTCTATTTTGAAGCATTAGAGATTCTTCAAGATAAATATAATTTATCCTTACAAAATATTGTTTGCAATAATTTGTATGCTGTTGATATTGATAATGTCGCATTATCTGTATTGTGTTGTAAAATTATTTCAAAATTTGAAACACTCAATAATGAAATTATCAAAGCGTTACAAACAAACATTTTAAATCGTAATGCTTTAATTCCAAAAGTTTCATTATTACAAGAAACAGAAAATAGCTTTGACCTTTCAAATGATTTTAAATGTGTTTTTGAAAATGGAGGTTTTGATGCCGTATTTTCAAATCCACCCTATTATTTATTGAAAGCAAATAAAAAAGATGATGAGCAAAAATTAAATGGATGTTTTGTAAATCTTCAAAATAAAATTCAAAACGAAATTAATTTTTTCAGAACCTCTGGATTGTTTCAATATTCAATTGAGGGAATGTTGAATTATTATCAACTTTCAATTGAAATGATACTTCGTTTAACTAAAACAAAAGGTCAGATTGGCATTATTTGCCCATCTTCCATTTTCGCAGATTTGACTTCGTCAAAACTGCGAAAACATTTATTAAAATCAAACAAAATTCATTTTATACGCTATTATTCGGAAGCATCAAATTTATTTGAAAATGTGGCACAATCAACAGTGATTTTTTATTTACAAAAAAATGGAACTACAGATAAAATAGAAATTGAAGTTGATAAAACCAAATTTAAAGTAGATTTTGAAACCATAAAATCTATATTTTCTACAAATTTTGAAATTCCATTAATTGATAAAATTGGTTGGTCAATTTTATCCAAAATATCAAAACAAAAAAAGGTAAAAGACCTTTCATATATTAGAAACCGAAGAGGTGAGTTGGATTTGACATTATTTAAGTCATTTATTACTACAAATAATACAGGTTGGAGATTAGTTAGAGGTAATATGATTTCTGAAAATAGTGTAGTAGACAAAAACGGAGAATTTGTAGAAATTGAAGGCTTTTTAAACAAAAAATCTGATGATTTTAAAGTGAATGATTACAACAAAGAGCGTTTAGTTTGTCAGCAAATTTCTAACGTAGATTTAAAGAAAAGATTAAAATTTGCCTTTGCAGAAAAAACGGATATTCTTGCAAACTCTTGTAATTATGTTGTCTCGACAAGATGCAATTCAGATTTAAAAAAATTGTATCACATTTTTAATAGCGAACTTCTAAATTGGCGATTTAAAATTACAAGTAGCAACAATCATATAAATAATTATGAGTTGGATGGTTTGCCAATTATAGATTTAGACAAAATTGATGTAGAAAAATTCTCAAATGATGGGCTTTCAAATGATGTATTGATTTGCAAACTTTATGGATTGTCTGAAGCAGAAACTAATTACTTATTAGGAACAACAAAGAAACTCGAATATACTATACAATATGAGCAAGAAACTGTATAACCACATTGCCCCCAAATTGAGCGACCTTGAATGGGAAATGGCTAAACACATTCCTGCTGGTGGTAATTGGCAAAATATACCTGAAACAATTCCGTCTCAAAGACTTGTACAAATTAGAAAATCTGGAGGAAGAACAACCTATTATGGTCGTTTAGAAAATAATAAACCTTGTTATACCATTACTACTTATTTTAATAGATTGGGCAATGGTTGCAATTTACACCCAACACAAAACCGTATTATTTCAACAAGAGAAGGAGCAAGATTTCAATCATTTAAAGATAGTTATGTTTTTTATGGTAGTAAAACTTCACAATACAAACAAATAGGAAATGCAGTTCCAACTTTACTTGCAAGAGCTATTGCAGAAACACTAAAAGTGCATTTAGAAAACTTATCTTTTATTGATTTATTTGCAGGAGCAGGTGGAATGTCAGAGGGTTTTTTATCGGAAGGATTTCAATTGATTGGAGCAAACGAAATTGAAAAAAATTACTTTGAAACATTCAAAAAAAATCATACCGAATACGATACTGGAAACAATTTGATTTTAGGCGACATTACTTTGCCCGAAGTGAAAGACCAAATTATTGGAATTGCCAAAAGAGAAAATAAAATTGGAGTTGTAATTGGCGGACCACCTTGTCAAGGATTTTCTAATGCAGGATGGCGAAATCCCGATGATAAACGCAATCAACTTTTCAAAGAATTTGTTCACGTTGTAAATGAAGTACAACCAGAAATATTTGTAATGGAAAATGTACTTGGAATTTTAACTATGCGGAATGGAGATGCAATGAAAGAAATTATTGCTTCATTTGAAGAAATTGGCTACAACGTAAATATTCCTTTTAAGCTAAATGCTGAAAATTATGGCGTTCCACAAAAAAGAAAAAGAGTAATAATAGTTGGCTCACTAAAAAAACAAAAAATTAATCCACCCAAAATTCTATTTTCGGCTACTGATGAAAATTTACCAAATCCAATTACTGTTGAACAAGCAATTGGAGGTTTGCCTGCAATCGAAACAGGAAGTGGAGATTTTGAAATGATTACTAATTACAAAGCTACTTCTGCTTATGAAAAACTAATGCATAGTGAAATTGACTTTGCAACTTTCTATGAAAATTGTTTGCAAAAACCACCAGTTTTTAGCGTTTAGTTCAGCTAACTTATTGATTACATTTTCTAATTGCGTTTTTGCTTGTTTTACTTTTTCCGTTTGCAAAAACTGAAAAAGTCTTTCAAGTTCAGTATCAATAGTTTTTTCAGACCAAAGGTTAGCTTTTCTGTTCTCAATAGTTTTATATTCTTGCAATTTTTCAAAAGCAACTCTGTAATATCTATCAATATTATTTTGTTGATTTTTGCCCTCTAATTTTTTGGCAATAGCTTTTTTGTAAAGCCCTGTTTTTGGGTCAAAACCTTCAAATTTATAGTCAAAAAACGAATACGATGGATTTAGAAACTGTAAAAGAAATTTACCATATCCTTTTTCATCAATCATTGAAAAAACAATCAAAATATGATGCAAATTTTTACGCATCAAATCACTCAATTTAACAGCATCTTTATTTGTAACAACTTTATTTTTGAGTATATCCCATAAATATTTTGAATGCCAAGAAACAACTTGTTCCGTTTTTTCATCATCCAGTAAAACTTGAACATCATTCAAACTCATTCTATTGTTTTTGGCAGAATTTTCGGCTTTTGATAAAGGATGAAATTTAGGTCTATGGCAAAACCCTAATGAAATTGGTCCAATATGGTCTGCACTTATTCCATTTTTACGGAATAACGACATCAATCTGTCAGCCATTTTCCAATCACCATCAGCCCAATTTTCATAAACTCTTCTATCTTGCCCATACCTTTGAAGATTATCCTTGTGTCTTCCTTTATCGCTTTCGTGTCTGCAACAAGCACCATCAGAATGATAACCATCAAACCTATCAGGTGAATTACTCATTGCACCAGACGACAATAAGCCTTTTGCATAAGCATCAACA
>JAAFJZ010000171.1 GCA_013298205.1 Cytophagales bacterium | reverse complement strand
TTGACCTTCGCAAAGACCCAATGGCACTTCAAAGATTGAAAGAAGCTGCCGAGAAAGCAAAAATTGAGCTTTCTTCTTCACAAGAAACAGAAATCAATTTGCCATATATCATGCCAGTAAATGGTATGCCAAAACATTTAGTTCGCAAGCTTACTAGAGCAAAATTTGAGCAAATGTGTGATGATTTGGTACAAAGGTCTTTGGAGCCATGCAAAAGAGCATTAAAAAATTCAGGTTTAAATCTTTCTGAAATTGATGAAGTAATTTTAGTAGGAGGTTCTACAAGGATACCTAAAATACAAGAAGAAGTAGAGAAGTTTTTCAATAAAAAACCATCAAAAGGCGTAAATCCTGATGAAGTGGTGGCGATTGGAGCTGCTATTCAAGGTGGTGTACTTACAGGTGAAGTAAAAGATGTACTCTTGCTTGATGTTACTCCTCTTTCTTTGGGTATCGAAACCATGGGTGGTGTGATGACAAAATTAATCGAGTCAAATACAACCATTCCTACAAGAAAATCTGAAACTTTCTCTACCGCATCAGACAATCAACCATCTGTAGAACTTCATGTTTTGCAAGGTGAAAGGTCTATGGCAAAAGACAATAGGACAATTGGAAGATTCCATTTGGATGGCATCATGCCAGCACAAAGAGGCGTACCTCAAGTAGAAGTTACGTTTGATATAGATGCTAATGGGATTTTAAGTGTTTCTGCTAAAGATAAAGGAACAGGCAAAGAGCAAAAAATCAGAATTGAAGCTTCTTCAGGACTTACAGATGCTGAAATTGAAAAAATGAAGCAAGAAGCGCAAGCCAATCAAGATTCAGATAAAAAAGAAAAGGAAATCGTTGAAAAATTAAATACAGCCGATTCTTTGATTTTCCAAACTGACAAACAGCTTAAAGAATTTGGAGAAAAGCTTTCCGAAGGCAATAAAACAGCTATCAATGCAGCTTTGAATGAATTGCGTAGTGCACACCAAGCCAAAGATTTGCTTGCTATTGATGCCTCAATGGAAAAACTGAACGCAGCTTGGCAAGCCGCTTCTCAAGAAATGTATGCCGCTACAAACGAACAAACTCAAGGAGCTAATCCTTCTGAAGGTACAAATCAGGCACAAAATGCAGAATCTGATGTTACAGATGTAGATTACGAAGAAATGGGTAAAAAATAATCTTACCTTAAATACCTGAAAGTTTCAAAATAAGACTTTCAGGTATTTAAAACATAAGTCCATAAAAAAAGCCCTAATCGGGCTTTTTTTATTTATAGAGATTTCAAAAAAAATTATTTTTTTGCAGCGTATTTTTTGTTGAATTTCTCCACACGACCCGCTGTGTCCAAAAACATCTTTTTACCTGTGTAAAAAGGGTGAGAAGCAGAACTAACCTCTATTTTGATTACAGGATAAGTATTCCCATCTTCAAAAACGGTTGTTTCTCTTGAAGTTTTAGTAGATTTAGTTAAAAATTTGAATCCGCAAGATGTATCTTCAAAAACTACATATTCGTATTTCGGGTGAGTATTTGCTTTCATTTATGATTGCTTTAGGGTATATATTTTCAAATTGGACTGCAAAGCTAATAAAATTTTATTGTTAAGTAAAATTGCGTTCTTATTTTTTTTAAATTTATACAATTATTTATTTATTTTTATAGACTTTTAAAACTTTGATTCGTTTTAAATATTAAATTCTAAAATCAACTTTGAGTAACCAAATAAAAATATTTACACTTTTTCTTTGCTTCACTTTTATACTCAGCAACAAATCATTTGCACAAAAAAATTCTAAAGAGTGGTTTGCCTTGGGATTAGAACATTTAAAACAAAAAGAGTACATTGATGCCATAAGTGATTTTACTTCAGTAGTCGGTTTAGAAAATAATAATTCAGAAGCCTATTACCAAAGAGCTGTCGCTAAGTTAAGACTTTCTGCAAATATGGGTTATGAAAGTACAGAACTTTGCTTTGACTTAAAAACTGCTTTAGATTTGGGCTATATTAATTCCATTTCTTATTTAGATAAATATTGCACCCGAGAATGTTACGATATAAATAAAGCGCATTATGAACCCGAATTGGTGTTATGTGCCGATTTTAGCTCAAAAATATTGTCTAAAATGCCTATTGAATCTAAAGAAATGGTTAATTTAACCAAGTTGGTTTTGTTTAATAATAAATTTGAACACCTTCCTGTAGAATGTAAAAGTTTTAATGGTTTATTACATTTAGATTTGAGTAGCAATAGACTATTAGATATGAATAATGGGCTGCAAGAAATGAAATACCTTTTAGATATAAATTTGAATAAAAATCAAATTAAAGAAGTTCCTGATGAAATTGGTAAATTAGAATTCCTAAAGTATTTATATTTGAGATCTAATGAAATTTGTTTAATTAGCAAAGAGATAGGAAAATGTAAAAATTTAGAGGTTTTAGATCTATCTTTAAATTCCATTACAGATTTGCCAAAAGAGATTTTATTGTTAAAAAATTTAAAAATATTGAATTTGGTGGGCAATGCTCTTTCTCCGAAATGGAAAAAAGATTTATACATCGCACTTCCCAATACGCAAATTTTTATGGATTAATTTTTATTCAAAATCATTTTTACTATTCTCAAAGTGATTCGATATTTTGCATTTGCTTTTATACATATATAATGATAATATTGCACCTTAATTAAAAAACGTTCTTCATTTGCTGAGAAGAATAGATTGCAATGAACAAAAAGAGAACTAAATTATGGGTTGTGGTTATCGGAGCTTTGCTCTTGACAACACATTTGGCTTTGGCTGGGCAAACACATAAAAGCTTTAAAGTTCAGAAAGATAAAAAGTTTACCACTTCAAAACAACTTAAAAAACATTCAAATGCTTGCGATGAAGAAACCGAAACTAAACTAGTTTTAGGGCAATATGTAGGGTCTTCACAAACCCATTTTCTTTTCAATAAATTTTATTTTTTCACAACTTACCATCAAGTTTTTTTTAAAACATCTATCTTTTTTCAAACGATTTACCAAACATCAGTTCCCGTTACGACCCACATTTTACAAATTATTAAGTGGCTCACGTTGCCTAACGCACCTTAGATTCGCCATTTCTTTTTTTACTTTATTCATTAATTCAATTTCAATTCTTATTTAATCAAAATTTAAAATGTTAAAAAACCGTTATGGCATTTTAGTCCTTTCAGGGCTGATTGCTTTGTTATCAATTTATTTTTTATCGTTTTCATGGATTTCAAGATCTGTGCAAAACGATGCGACTGATTTTGCCACCGATGCAAAAGGAAATGTAGATTATGCCAAAAAGCAAATTTACCTAGATTCAGTTTATACTGAACCTGTGGTAGATGTGATTGGTATCAAATACACCTATAAAGAAATAAGAGAGCAGGAGCTTCAATTGGGTCTCGATTTGCAAGGAGGTATGCACGTAGTATTGGAAGTTTCCCCAGTAGAAATTATCCGTGCGATGGCTGCCAACTCAAACGATTCAAAATTTAACCAAGCCATTGCCAATGCCCAAAAAGCACAAATCAATAGCCAAGATAAATTTTTGAACTTGTTTTATGCTGCTTACAAAGAAATCGGAACCGATAAACCTTTGGCTACTTATTTCTCAAACACTTCAAACAAAGGCAAAATTAACCTTACTTCTACCGATGATGAAGTTTTGAAAATAATCAATGAAGAAATAGAAGGTTCTATAGACCGTTCTTTTGAGATTTTGAGAGCTAGGATTGATAAATTTGGTGTAACCCAACCCAATATCCAAAAACTTAAAGGTACAGGTAGAATTCAATTAGAGCTTCCAGGTGTAGATAACCCTATGCGTGTGCGCAAACTTTTACAAGGAGCTGCAAAGTTAGAATTCTGGGAAGTTTGGAAAGAAGAAGAGTATTTTCCTTACCTTCAAGAAGCAGATAAAATACTTGCTGCTCGTGAAGATGCCGAAAATCAATTGAAAACACTAGAATCAAAAGTTAAAAAAGATACGGCAACAAAAAGCGATGCAGATGCACTTACAGAAGGTCTTGCGGGTGTGAGCAAACCAAGTGCAGGAATTGATTCATTGCTAAAAACCTCAGCCGATACCACCAAAAGCGATTCTCTTTCTGGTAAAGTTTCTGTTATTTTCCGCCAGTTGCGCTCCCAATATTCATTGGTTTATGAAGTAAAAGACACAGCTAGAATCAGCAAAGCGTTTAATGACCCTGATGTAAAATCTATTTTCCCCTCTAATACCAAATTTATTTGGGGTGTAAAAGCTCAGCTCGGTGATGATGGAAAAGAATATATCGAATATTATCCTATCAGAACGGCTAGAGATAACAAAGCTCCAGTAGAAGGAGATGTGGTAACCGATGCAATGCTTGATATAGCTGAAGGAAAACCAGGCGTTTCGATGAAAATGAATAGCTCTGGTGCTAGAAAATGGAAAAGACTTACAGCAGATAATATCGGTCGTAAAGTAGCGATTGTTTTAGATGGTTATGTATATTCTGCTCCAACGGTTCAAAATGAAATTCCGAATGGAAGCTCAAATATTTCAGGAAGCTTTACAATTGAGGAAGCGAAAGATTTAGCAAACGTTTTAAAAGCAGGTAAACTTCCTGCTCCGATTCGTATCGTAGAAGAAGCCATTGTAGGTCCAAACTTAGGTAAAGAAGCGATAAGCCAAGGTTTGATTTCGTCTTTAGCAGGGTTTCTTATCGTGGTGATATTTATGTTTATGTACTATAATAAAGGAGGTGCAGTAGCCAATTTAGCTTTATTATTCAACGTATTCTTCCTTACAGGTATTTTGGCACAACTTAATGCCGTATTGACTTTGCCAGGTATAGCGGGTATCGTGCTTACGATTGGTATGGCGGTAGATGCAAACGTACTTATTTTTGAGCGTATTCGTGAAGAGTTAAACCAAGGAAAGTCTGTGATTCAAGCCATCAAATTAGGTTATGACAAAGCTTTCAGCTCTATTTTTGACTCAAATGTTACGACCTTAATTGTAGGTATTATATTGTATTATTTAGGTTCTGGCCCGGTAAAAGGATTTGCGATTACCTTAATTTTGGGTATTTTTACTTCATTCTTTACTTCTGTATTTATCTCTAAAGAAATTTTAGTTTTCTTAATTGGTAATTCTGAAAAACCAAATATCAGTTTCTTTACTGCGTTTTCTAAAAATGTCTTCTCCAATACCAAATGGGATTTGATAGGCAAAAGAAAGCTTGCTTACATCATTTCAGGAGTTGTAATAACATTAGGCTTGGTTAGTATTGCTTTACAAGGTGGACTAAATTTGGGTGTTGATTTCAAAGGTGGTAGAAGTTACATTGTGAAATTTGAACAACCTGTAGTGGCTTCAGATATCAGAACTTTCTTAGCAGATGGCTTTGACAACAAAGGTTTGGAAGTGAAATCTTTTGGTTCTAGCAATCAAATAAAAGTAACAACCAGTTATTTGGTCGGAGATGAGAGTACCGAAGCCGATGGTATGGTAGAAACCAAACTGCGTGAAGGGATTTCAAAATACCAAAAAGGATTTGAAATTATGGGTTCATCAAAAGTAGGAGCGACCATAGCCGATGATATTATTTACACTTCTTATTGGTCTTTGTTGCTTTCATTAGCAGGCATATTTCTATACGTATTCGTACGTTTTAGAAAATGGCAATTTGGTTTGGGTGGTGTAGTCGCTTTGATACACGATGCTTTGGTGGTAATCGCTCTTTATTCTATCGCTGGTTTATTTGGTATGAATCTTGAGGTAGATCAAATATTTGTAGCGGCTATTCTTACCATTGTAGGTTATTCGATAAATGATACTGTGGTTGTATTTGATAGGGTTAGAGAAACAATGAGTGAAAATCCAAAAATGGATTTGGCTCAAGTGCTCAATACTTCGTTAAACAATACATTTAGTCGTACGGTTGTAACTGCGCTTACTGTTTTACTTGTAGTAGTTACATTGTTGT
>JAAFJZ010000170.1 GCA_013298205.1 Cytophagales bacterium | reverse complement strand
CAAGATTTACATCACTTTCAAGCTTTTTTAATACGCTCTTGGTAGTAGGGGAAATGGTATATTTATTTTCTTCTGTAAGGTCTATTCTGAAAAAAAACAGAGAAGAAAGGGTATAACTAATCCATAAAAGGCATAAAAGTATGCCTAGGTAAAGATAAACCTTGAGCTTTTTGTCTTTATTGAGCGAATTTTGATTGATTAATTCCATTTTTTAGTTTCTAATACATACCAAGTTGAGGCATTAAAACAAATAATAACGATGAGAAAATAAACCAAATCTCGTGAATCTAGCACGCCTCTTCCCATGGCTTGGTAATGCTCTTCTAAGCTTAAAGATGCGATTTTTTGAAATATACTTTCGTTTGATAATGTTCCCATATAAGACAAGCCTGTAAAAAAAACATAGCAAAAACTTATCGCCACGATAAATGAAACAATAGGGTTTTGCGAAAGCGAAGAACTAAAGCTACCTATGGCACAAAAAACTGAACCTAGAAAAATAAGTCCTATAAATGAGCCCACAAAACCTGCTGTATCAATATTTCCTTTTGGCGACCCCATTTGGTAAATGCTAAAATAATATACCCAAACTGGTAAAACGGATAAAACCATCAACGAAACCGAAGCCAAATATTTGCCAAACACAATTTGATGGGTAGGAATGGGTTTGGAAAACAACCATTCTATCGTTCCTGATTGAAATTCTTCCGAATACAAACGCATGGTAATGGCGGGAATCAAAAATAGCAATAAATAAGGCGCAATTTGAAAAAGCATACCCAATTCTGCATAGCCATATTCCATCACATTATGATCGGGAAGAACCCATAAAAACAAGCCCGTTATGACCAAAAAAACACTCACCGTAAGATATGCCACCAGAGAGTAGATAAAGGAATTTATTTCTTTTTTGTATATCGCCCACATAGGGAATGTAAGTTGTTTAAAAACCTCTTCCAAAGAATTTTTTTGTACTTTTAATTGGGAAAGAGAAAGTTTGTATTGATCTGAAAGACTAAGGATTTTTTTTCTATCCGCTTCCATATCTTGGGTTTCGATTCGTATCGTTTTAGCCGTTTCCAAATGAATATTACCCAATTCCTTCATTAGCAAAATCAGTTCTTGAGGTAAATCTTGCTCAAATTCTGCCCATAAAATGCTATGGGTTTGAGATTTGTTTTTCAAATCTATCAATAAACTGTCTGCCACAATCTGTCCTTTATTGATTACCACCACTTTTTTGCAAAGCTCTTCTACTTCTTGCATAATATGTGTGGAAAAAATGACTGTTTTTTCCTTGCTTACATTTTTGATAAGCTCACGAATTTCTATAATTTGATTAGGATCTAAGCCAGAAGTCGGTTCGTCCAAAATCAAAACTTCAGGGTCATGCAAAAGAGCCTGAGCCAAGCCTACTCTTTGTTTGTACCCTTTGGAAAGTTGTGCGATTTTCTTGGTTTGATGGCTTTCCAAACCCGTGAGGCTTATACACTCTTGAATTCTTTGTCCATTTTGCAAAGAGAGCCCGCAAAATTCAAGTATTCCTTCACATACATTTCAGGATACAAAGGGTTTTGTTCGGGCAAATAGCCTATTTTACACCTGCCTTCAAGCGAGTTTTCACTCATATCTATGCCACAAACCCATATTTTACCTTCTTGAGGTGTATAAAATCCTGTAGCCAGTTTCATAGTAGTAGATTTCCCAGCACCGTTTGGGCCAAGAAAACCACATATTTCACCTTTATTAGCTGTGAAACTAATTCCTTTCAAAACTTCTTGTTTGTCAAATGTTTTTTTGAGGTTTTCGACTACAAGCGACATAGTAAATTAATAGATTAGAATGCAAAAATAGCTAAAATCTGCACGATTCAAATAGGAATTTTATAATTGTCCTTGCCTAAAATAGGTAGACCTATTTTAGGCAAGGACAGAACCTAGAGCGGCAGAATCCTAAATTTTATATGGGTTATGTATTTGAAATTATATTTTGTATTTTTGTAAAAAAAAGATATGGACTACACGCATTATATTGTTCGAAATCCAGAAATTTTACTTGGAAAACCAATCATAAAAGGCACAAGAATAAGCGTTGAGCTTATTTTAAAAAAAATGTCAGAAGGGGCGACCGTTGTTGATTTGGTTGATGCTTATCCTTTTATATCTACGCAACAAATTCATGCCGTATTGGCTTATTCTTCAGCCATTATTGGAAAAGAAGAAGTTCTTGAGTTGGAAACTAATTAGCATGATTTTAGCAGACGAAAACATTGAGCACTATATCATAAGCGAGTTAAGAAAGGCAGGGATAGAAGTTTATTCAATATATGAGCAAAATAGAGGAATTACTGACAAACAAATAGTGGAAATATCTCGAAACCCACCTCGAATTATTCTAACCGAAGACAAAGATTTTGCAGATATTGTTTTTGCATACCAAACTAAAAACATTAGTGTGATTTTACTTCGGTATTCAATTATAGAAAGAAATGAAACAACAAAAATTTTAATTGATATTTTGAAAAATAGCTTACCACTTTTAATAGATAAATTTACAACAATTACTCCCAAAAAAATCAGAATAAGGAATATAGCTTTATAACTAATCGCCAATTCAAGTATTCTATTATTTGAAATGTGTTGCCCGATACTGTCAAGTTAAAGCCATTTGAATAAATGGAAAAATGCTCAAAATCTACTGTAAATCCTTCATGATGCTCAATTTGTACTAACAATCGGGTGCATTTTACCACCACCAGAAGCATTCACGGCATCTATCGCATTTTGAATAGCAAGCCTATCATCTGTAACGTCATTTCCTATAGCTCCATAGGTCGTTACGTTTACGTTCAAAGCATACATATGCTGCAAACCAAAAAATACAAAAAAAACAATAATCCAAAATCTATTTACACTGTTCATAATTTCATTCTTTTACCACCTTAAAAACTCTCATCCCTTCATCTCTTTCTATTTTCAAGAAATACATTCCTTTAAGCCAAGCTCTCGGCAAGAATTTCGTTAGCAGATGTTTGTACAATCATATTGCCTAGCATATCTAGTAAAATAGCAGTTTCAGAATCACCCTTGATATAGATTTTGTCTTGAAAAGGATTAGGTAAAATGCTGATATTTTCAAAATCATTTTTACAAATATTTTTTTGAGGGTGTATTAAAAAAACAAAACCCTTTCAAAATTGAATAATTTCTTTAAAAATCAAACTTCTTCCTTTTAAGAAAAAAAAGTTTTAGTATGAAAGCCACTTTTATTAATTCTAATTTAAGACCTTAAAAATTTACATATAAATATTTGATTATCAATTATTTATATGTATTCATTATTCACGCTAGTATAATAATTGAACATGAGTCAATTACTGTCTGATACTAAAAAAGTTGTAAAAAAAATTTTTGTTTTGCCAATTGGAAACCAAATTTTTAAAATTGGATCAAACTATCAGCACGATTACAAAGACGCTTTACCAAGTTTAGAAATTAAAAAGCATTTATGTGAGAAAATTGAAAAGATCATCCCCAATATAAATTATGAAATAGTTTCACATAAGGCAGGAATCAGACCAGCAACAATTTTAAGAAAACCTTTTATTGGTATTCACAAAAATATTCGTAATGCATTTTTAATGGATTAGGTTCAAAAGGTGTTTCACTAGCTCCATTTTTTGGTGAAAATTTAGCTCAACATTTACTTTTCAATAAACCATTATTTGCAGATTTAGATTCAACATTTTAGTTTTAAACGAACAATTAAATTTTTCATTTTTAATTAATTTAATAAGCATTTAATCAATCTAAGGATTTGAATTACCTATAAAATTAAACTTTTTATTCGTGAAAGCGCAAAATGAATTACTTTTGAATGATTTATAGAATAAAGAGTACTTTACAATTAAAATGCTAAACGGAAAATCAATATTAATTACAGGAGGGACGGGTTCGCTTGGAAAGCAATTGGTTAAAACTGTATTAGCAGAATATCCCAATGTAAATAAAATTGTTGTTTTTTCTAGAAATGAGGAAAAGCAATACCAAATGTTGCAAGAAACTCAAAACTGGGAAATTGATGCGATTGCAAAAGTGAAATTTATAATAGGTGATGTAAGAGACCTAAATCAGCTCAAAAAAGCGTGTAAAAATATTGATATTATTATTCATGCTGCTGCTTTAAAGCATATAGATTTCGCAGAAAACAATCCTTTAGAATGTATTAAAACAAATATTGGTGGAGCAGAAAATATAATCGAAGTAGCTCAAAGCATGAATATTCCTAAAGTAATTGCGATTTCTACAGACAAAGCTTGTTCGCCTACAAGCGTATATGGAGCAAGTAAACTGTGCGCAGACAAGCTTTTCATAGCTGCAAATGATGAAAATCATAAATTTAGCGTGATTAGGTACGCTAATTTTTTTGGCTCAACGGGATCTGTAGCACCATTTTTTGAAAAAGAGAAACACAAAAATGTTTTGCCTATTACTCATTTAGATTCCACTCGCTTTACGCTTACTATTCCAGAAGCCATGCAAATCGCATTAGATGTTTTGAAAAATAGCTTAGGAGGAGAAATTTTTGTACCAAAATTATCCTCTTTTAAAGTAGTGGATTTGGCAAAAGCAATTGCCCCTGATGCAAAATTGGAGGTAATAGGCTTAAGACAAGGAGAAAAGATACACGAAGAAATGCTGAACAAAACAGAAGCAAATCATAGTATAGAAACGGAAAAATATTATATTATTTTACCTAAAAATCAGGAATCAGAAGCATTTAAAGAGCATTATAAAGGAAAAAAGTTAGAAAATGATTTTTCTTTAAGCTCAAACCAAGCCCTAAGAAGTATTAATTTTAACAAGCTTTTACTTAAAAAGGATGGCAAAAACTCGCACTTAAAAGAAATTAAAGCGGAAATGTTTGAAATTTAATGTTTTTATGAAATTAAAATCCTTAACCAAACCTGTTTTTAGTACAAAAATTACTAGTTTTGTTACAATATTATGAATCACTATTAATCTCGCATCCAATTGATAGCAATAAAAGCTGAAAATATTTCCAAACAATACCGCTTAGGCGATGTAAGTACGGGTACAATAAGCCATGACTTGAATCGTTTTTGGGCAAAAATGCGAGGAAAGGAAGACCCCTACCTCAAGATTGGGGAAGCAAACGATAGAGCCACAAAGAGTGAAAGTGATTATGTATGGAGCTTGAAAGACATAAATTTCGAGATACAACAAGGTGAAGCTGTAGGCATCATTGGTAAAAATGGAGCAGGCAAAAGCACATTATTGAAAATTCTTTCCAAAGTAACTCAACCCACAACGGGCTTGATTAAAACGAGAGGAAGAATAGCAAGCTTATTAGAAGTGGGTACGGGCTTTCATCCTGAGCTGAGTGGCAGAGACAATATCTTTTTAAATGGAGCTATATTGGGGATGAGCAAAGCCGAAATAAAACGTAAATTTGATGAAATCGTAGATTTTTCTGGTGTAGAACGCTATATAGATACCCCCGTAAAGCGGTATAGCTCAGGTATGTATGTGCGACTAGCCTTTGCGGTGGCGGCTCATTTAGAATCCGAAATTTTGATTGTAGATGAAGTACTTGCCGTAGGTGATGCAGAATTTCAAAAAAAATGTTTGGGCAAGATGGGAGATGTAAATAGCAAAGAAGGAAGGACGGTGCTTTTTGTGAGTCATAATATGACAGCGGTAAAAAGTTTGTGTAATAAAAGTTTGTTTTTGCAATATGGGCAAATAATAAATATTGGAAATACAGAAGAGATAGTTAGTAAGTACCTCAGAATTCAAGGCAATAGCGTGCTTTTAAAAGAATGGGATATTGTTCATAATTCACTTGGCAATGAGATAATTAAAATAAAAAAATCTCAAATTATATTAGAACAAAAACAAGAAAAAATATTAGTAAGTACCGCTTTTAATTTTCTAGTAGAATTATGGTATTTAGAAAATTATGGAAACCTAAATATAAGTCTTCATGTTTACACAGGAGACTCTGAGCTAT
>JAAFJZ010000017.1 GCA_013298205.1 Cytophagales bacterium | reverse complement strand
TACAGGTATGACGGGCTACCAAGAAATTTATACCGATCCTTCTTATTTTGGTCAAATTATTATCAACACACATCCACATATTGGAAATTATGGTGTTACGGATTTAGAACAAGAATCTGAAAAACCAAAGTTTTCAGGACTTGTTTGCAAAGATTTTTCTGAAGTTTTTTCAAGAAATACAGCCATTGGTTCATTACAAAGCTATTTTGAAAAATGGGGTATCATAGGAGTTGATGGAATAGACACCCGAATGTTAGTAAGATATATTCGCAACAAAGGAGCCATGAATGCAGTGATTTCAACTGAATCTCAAGATTTGGATTTTCTAAAAAGCAAGCTTAAAAATGTCCCCTCTATGGCTGGTTTGCAGCTATCAAAATTAGTTTCAACCCAAAAAGTTTATACTTTAGGTAATGACCTAGCCAAATACAAAGTTGCTGTTTTGGATATGGGAGTTAAAAAAAGTATATTAGATCATTTACTTCTTAGAGATTGTCAGCTAAAGATATTTCCTTCTACAACCACATTTAAAGAAATGCAAACTTGGGGCGCAAACGGTTACTTTATATCCAATGGACCTGGTGATCCTGAAGTAGAAAAAGAAGCTGTTGAAACTGTAAAACAAATAATTTCCGAAAATAAACCTATTTTTGGTATTTGCCTTGGGCAGCAGTTATTAGCATTAGCTAATGGAGTGGGTACATATAAAATGCACAATGGTCATAGAGGATTAAACCACCCAGTAAAAAATTTAATTACAGGTTTATCTGAAATTACTTCTCAAAATCACGGTTTTAGTATTGTTGCTGAAAGTGTAAAGAATTGTGAAAATTTACAAATTACTCACATAAATCTTAATGATAATACGATTGAGGGAATTAAAATGAAAAACAATAAAGGATTTTCAGTGCAATATCACCCAGAGTCTTCTCCTGGTCCACATGATTCGAGATACCTATTTGATGATTTTATATCTTTGTTTTAAAATCGTTTATAAAAATTAATTAATTTCATTATTTTTTATAAAAATATTAAGAATTAGTTTAATTATTATTGTAACCAAACTTTGCTCAAGTCGTATTTTGGAAAATGGATTCAAATATTACCAAAAGCATACAAAGCCCATTACAATTATCTTTTTCTGGAATTATTAACCTCGGATTAATAGATTCTGCTATATCTACTATTGAATTTCAACTTGATAGTTTAGAAACTAACATTAACACCCGTAAAAAGGTTTATGGAGTTGTAGTTGAACTTCTTCAAAATTTATATAACCATCAGAGCGTTAACCAAATGCAGGAAATATCCAGATTAGGCGTTTTCAGTATTGAATTAAAAAAGTATGCATATAAAATTGTTACAGGAAATTATATTAGCAACAAAGAGCTTTCTCCTCTTGTAAATTGGATTGAAGAATTAAATGGTTTGTCTACAAAAGAAATTAAAACTGTTTATAATCAAATTCTTACAAACAAAAGATTTAGTGCTAAAGGTGGAGCTGGTTTGGGGTTAATAAACACTTTAAGATTAGCAAACAACAAACTTTACTACACCATAGATAGAATAGACGAACAATGCTCGTTTATAACTTTTGAGGTAGAGGTGAATTCTTATATTACTTCCCTAATAATAGAACCTAAAACAAACAGTTTTGGTATATATTTCGATACTAAAACCGGAAACATGAAAATTTATGGAACTTCTTCTTGTGTAGATACTTCAGCATTTTTTAATCCAATTTTAGCCTGGCTTGAAAGATATAAACAATATCCCAACAGAAGTATATTAATAGATATAAACATAGAATATTTTAATACAATAGCTTGTAAATATATTCTTGACATTTTGGAAGTTTTTGATGGAATAAAAAAATCGGGCTTAACTAGTTCTGTAATAATTAATTGGTATTGCAAAGAAGAAGACTTAGAAATGATGGAAGCTTACCAAGACATCGAAAATATTTTAGAATTAAAAATGAATTTGATTTCTCTGAGTATATAAAATTAGATGAATAAAAGGATTATTTAAAATAAAATTATAAATAAAACAATTCTTTTTAATAATTTTAGAAAAAGTAATAATAAAAATTTACACAAAAATAAAGTATATTATAATTTAATTGTAACTAAAGTCTAGCTTCCTCAATTATTTTCAAAACTTGAGGAATAATAAGATCATTATCTCCATTCCTAATTATAAAGTTAGCTTTATTTAGCCTTACTTTTTCTGAAACTTGATTTTTAATTATTTTTTTAACATCACTTTCATTGCGCTGAGGATCTCTTAGCAAAACTCTATCAATTCTTGTTTTTAAAGGCGCTGTAATAACAATAAGATAGTCTAGATTTTTGTAGGATTCTGCTTCAATTAATAAAGCGGCTTCTTTGAAAACAAAATCTTTATATTTATTATTTTCTAACCAATTTTGATAGTCAATAGCGACTTTCGGATGTATAACTTGATTAAGTTTGGTTAACAATATTGGATTTTGAAAAGATTTTTTAGCAATCCAATTTCGATTAGGTTTATTGTTCAATATTGCCTCTTCTCCAAAAATTTCAAAAATAGAAAAAATTACTTCATTGTCATTTTCAGTTATATATTTTGCTCTTTGGTCTGCATAATAAACAGGGAAATTTAAGGTTTCCAAAAAAGAGCAAACAGTAGATTTTCCACTTCCTATTCCACCAGTTATTCCTAATTGAATCACAATCAGGAATTAACTTTTGGATTTATTTCTTGAAAAACCACAAAAAATTGTATCATTTCGGATCCAATTGATTCGAGTGTGCATGATTTGACCATTTGTGAGTTCTATAAATTTTCTTGAAGAAATATATTTTAACTTTGATAGATTTTCTGGTTCTAAAATTAAAGTATCTAGCCCAATTCCCAATGATTTTTGAAGTATATACCAACCATGGGCTGAGATATTAACGTCAATTTTTTTGGGCAATTCATTTGTTGACTTATATTTAACTTCATTAAAAACAAATTTTAAAGGAAACTCAATTGTTGCCGAGTAATCTTTTGATAAGGCATTAATTATCCAAAAACAAATAGATGCAAGGAAGCATAAAACGAAAATCCTTTTATCATTTTTGTTTTTGAAAAAATTAAATACTTTATTTTTTATCATTTAAAACCAGCCTTTTTTACCCTTTTCTACAGGATATTCATCTTTATAAGCTCTAGCTGAAGATTCTTGCGAAATAGCACTTAGTTCAAAAGTTACTTTCAGTGTTCTATCTACTTCGAGAATTACAGTTGCATCGTTTATTTCATAGATTTTACCGTGCATACCACCAAGTGTAACTACATTATTACCTTTCTTAAGGCTTTCTCTAAACTTTTTTTGATCTTTAGCTTTCTTTTGCTGTGGTCTAATCATGAAAAAGTAAAAAATAATTAATATGGCACCAATTAAAATTAAATTGGGTAACATTCCTGGCTGTTTGCCAGCTTGAGCTTGTAATAAGATAAGATTGTACATAGATTTTTTTTCGCAAAATTAAGCATTAAGCTTTACAGGTAAAAGCAGAATGATTTAATTATTTTGAACATATTTATTTTTGAAAGTCAAATTATTTAACTTTGTTTAAAATAAATAAATGAAAAACATACTTTTTAAATTATTGGTTTGCTTTTTTTTGATATTAACCTCTACTTCAGGGGTTTTTGCTCAAACAAAACCGAAGCATACCGCTCAAAAATCTTCATTTAAAAATTTCAAGAAAAACAAAAAACAAACCAAAACCAATCAAAGTTTTAATGCTAAAGTTCAAGATAAATCGGCAAATGTCAAAGGTATTAAACCAAAGATAGCTGATAAAGAAAAGAAAAAACAAGAAATAAGCTTAGTCAAAGCAGAAAAGGAAAAAAAACGTAAACCTATAAAAAAATTAGAAATTGATTCTGTAAATACTGATTTGGGTAAAGATTTGAAAAACAATAAATATAAATCAAGTCAAAATCAAAATTTTTGTTTCAATTTAAAAAGTCAGCCTGCTTTCTTTTGGTCAAGTTGGGGATTAGAAGCTGAATTCTCTTTTAAAGATAAATATTCAGTTGGAATAAATAGAAAAGTTTCATTTGGTATTAATATAATTGGAAAAGTCGCTTCTTTAGATGGAATAGAACAAATAGCAAAGTCAAGACAAGATGATTACCTTCAAAATGGTATTTTAGCTGAAATTTTCTTTAGGTATTATTTACAAATTGGGGATCATTTTACTTATCATTCTCCAACTGGTTTTTATGCTCATTCATTTCTAGGAGCATCTAATATAGCGTATGGAGATGGTAATGTTCGCCCTTTTTGTATGCATAATCAACTTGAAGCATCTAAAGGCAATCAAATACAATCTCTTTCTAGTATTAACAGCCCCAAACCCTTTTATGGAGGTCTAGGTTTTGGCTATCAATTTATTATTTTACCCAATCATATTATTGGGAATTTTTTAATATCAACTCAGATGAATTTAAGTTCAAACGATAAAGTATTAATTTCATTATTTGTCTCGCCTTCTGTTGGTTGGATTTTTTGAAAATAATATATAATTTACTACCATACTCAAAAAACATTAATGATAAAAAAAAGTTAATAAAAATTGAAGTATTAAATCAAATAAAAATTAGATGTTGAAATATTCGATTTCTAAAACAAATCTATTAAAAAAAATATATTTTAACATTATGCAGCGTTTTTAAAATAAATTATTTAATATTTTAATTTATATTTGCGGCTCAAAAAACCATTTACAAATACCTAATACAATGAAAGTAATAATAAAATATGTTGTTTTTGGATTTATGTTTTTATTACTATCATGTGGTAAAAACGAAAAACAAGATTCTAATGCATTAACTGCAGGAAAAGGAGGAAGAAACTTTGGAGGAATTTTAAAAATAAATGAAACTGAATTTTTAAAAACACTTTATCCACCGAGTATCACAGATGCGTTCTCTTACCGAATTGCCAACCAAGTTTACGAAGGCTTATTCAAATTTGATCCTACTACTTTAGAACTTATTCCAAGCATTGCCGAAAGCTATTCTTCAAATGCTGAAGGAACAGAATATACCATTCAACTTAGAAAAGGCGTGTTTTTTCATGATAATGCTTGTTTCACAGATGAAAAAGGTCGTGAATTAAAAGCCCAAGATGTAGCGTATTGTTTCCGTCAATTATGTATAAATTCTGCAACCAACCAAGGTTATTCTATCTTTAAAGGTGTTTTATTAGGTGCAGATGAAATTTACGAAGCAAGTTTGAAAGGAAAAACAGACTTACCGCTCAGTGGTGTAGAAATTGTAAACGATTATGCTGTAAAAATCAAACTTACCAAACCTAACTCATTGTTTTTATACAACCTTGCTAGACCTTTTGCTTACATTTATCCAAAAGAAGCTGTAGAAAAATATGGCTTAGATATGAGAATAAATCCAGTAGGAACAGGTCCTTTCTTCCTTTCTTCTATTGATGAAAATGTCTCGGTCGTGTTAATCAAAAACCCTAATTACTATGGCAAAGATGTTCATGGAAATATACTTCCATTGATAAATGCTGTAAATATCAAATTTATTCAAGATAAAAAAACAGAGCTTTTAGAATTCAAAAAGGGGAATTTTGATATGATTTACCGTTTGCCAACAGAGTCTATCATAGAAATTTTGGAAGAAATGGAATCTGAGAAAAAAGGCGAATACAGCCAATACGTTTTGCAACGAACACCTGAAATGAATAGCCAATTTCTTTGCTTCAATACCAAAAGTGGAGTTTATAGCAATAAGTTTTTAAGAAAAGCCCTTTCTTTTGCTATTGATAGAAATAAAATTTTAGACTTTGTGCTAAATGGAGAAGGATTTGGTCCTGGCACAAATGGAATTTGTCCGCCATCTTTTGAAAAATACAAAACCGAAGGAATCAAAGGTTATACCTTAAATTTAGATTCTGCTCGTTATTTCCTCAAAAAAGCAGGATTTCCGAATGGCAAAGGCTTAGCCAAACTTTCTTTACAAGTAAATACAGATGGCGAACGCAACCTAAACGTAGCCATAGAAGTGCAAAAACAATTGAAAGAAAACTTGAATATAGAATTAGACATTCAAACCGTACCTTTCGCACAATTAGTAGAAAACTTAACCAATGGAAAAGCAGATTTTTTCCGTATTGGTTGGATTTCAGATTACCCACATCCAGAAAATTTCTTATCTATTTTTTATGGAAAAGGAGTTCCAACTACAGCTACTGTAGCTTCGTTTCCTAATTTCACTCGCTATACTAATCCTGCTTTTGATGTTTTATATGAAAAAGCCATAAGTGCATCAAAAGAAGAAGAAACTTACGCACTGTTAAAACAAGCAGAACAAGTATTAATGAACGATGCACCCGTAATTGTGTTATGGTATGACGAAGCCTTTAGATTACTTCAACCTAATGTTCAAAATTTACCCAACAACCCAATGCAATACAGAGACTATTCTCAAACCTATTTTGAGAAAGCCGCTGTAGAAGAAAAAAAATAATGATTTTCTCAGCATGAAAAAATGAGTTCGCAAGAAGAACATAAATTGTATGGTCTGCATAAACAGCTAGATTCATATAAAAAAAGTTATTTAAAAAGCCTCTTTGTCAAAGGGGCTTTTTATGCTTTACTGGTATGCTCTTCTCTATTTGTTTTGTACTGTATTTTAGAATATTTTATTTGGCTTCCTACTTGGGTTCGCACTGGTTTATTCTATTCTTACATCGCTATAAGTCTTTTTTTTATATGGAAATATGTCATCAAACCCTTTATAGATTTTATTAAGTACAAAGAAAAAATCAATAACCTTGCTGCATCTTACCAAATTAGCCAGTCTATTTCAGAACTTAAAGACCAGTTAATCAACACAGTACAGCTTTCTGAACAGGCAGATTCTCAAAACGCATTTGTACAAGCCAGCATAAACCAAAAGTACAGCCAAATCGAGCATATTACATTTACAAACTCTATAGATTGGAAAGAACCCAAAAGAATCGTAGCATTTTTCTTTCTTTTTATAGGTTTTGGTATTGGATTATCCTTTATATGGCCTAAACTTTATGTAGAAGGAGCTAAAAGAATTATCTTACACAATCAACATTTTTCAGCTCCTGCACCTTTCGATTTCATTGTAAACAACTCACAATTAACAAGTTATAAATATAGTGATGTCAAAATTTCATGTCAAATAGCTGGAAAATATATTCCTGAGCAAGCGTATTTACGCATTGGGAATAGAAGAATTTTGATGCAAAGCGATAGTGCTGGATATTTTAGCACAACGCTTTTCAATGTACAGAAAACAGAAAACATACAAATAGAAGCTGAGCAATATTTCTCACCTGCATACACGCTCACAGTAATAGAAAAACCGCAAATAGCCAAGCTACAAATTGAAATTAGCTATCCATCATACACGAATAAAAAACAAGAAAAAAGCATTAATTCTGGAAACATTACCGTTTTGGAAGGCTCAAGCGTACAGTGGAAAATGGAATCTCAAGGGGCAAATACTATATATTTTTCATTCAATAACAACACCAAACAAAGCGCAGAGAAGCTATCATCAGATAAATTCATCTTTTATAAAAAAGTAACAAATTCAAGTTTATATGAAATTTCGTTAGAACAAGATGGTTTGCAGCAGACAGAAAAAACAGCCTACCAAATAGACGTAATCAAAGATGCTTTTCCAAGTATAGAAATGAAGGCAACTATTGATAGTATTTCTTATACGTATATTTACCTAAATGGCTCAATAGAAGACGATTATGGGTTTTCTAAACTAAAACTATTCTATAAAAATACCACAGACAAAAACACCCAATACAAAGAAGCAAACTTAAAATTGGATAAAACCCAAAATCAGCAACAATTTAGTTATTTGCTAAACCTTGATTCATTAAAAATTCCTGCTGGCTCGCAAATAGAATACTTTTGTCAAATATGGGATAATGATGGCGTAAATGGGGCAAAATCAAGTAAAACAGAAAAACTATTAAGCGCATTGCCCAACAAAGCAGAACTGAGCAAAGAATGGAAAGATGCTGAAAATAGCTTTGAAAGCAATATGAGTAAAACCATTAAAAAGGCTGAAGAACTTAAAAAAGAGCTCATAAAAGCACAAAATAAACTCAAAAGCAAGAAAGATTTAAGCTGGCAAGACAAAAAGTCTCTTGAAGATTTGATAAAAAAACAAAAAGATTTACAAGAGGCTTTTGAGCAAAGACAAAAAGAATTAAACCAAATACAAGAGCAAAAACAACGATTTAATGAACAAGACCCTGTTTTAACTGAAAAAGCAAAACAATTACAAGAATTGATGAAAGAAATTTTGGATGAAAAAACCAAAAAATTGTATGAAGAACTTCAAAAGCTCTTAAATGAAAAAAAGCCTGACGAAGCTCTTCAAATGCAGTTAGATAAAATCCAAGAAAAAGAAGCTTTTCTTGAAAAAGACCTCGATAGATCTATTAAAATGTTTAAAAACTTGAAATTTAAACAAGATTTAGAAAAAGGCATAAAAGATTTGGAAAAACTAGCTGATGAACAAGAAAAACTAGCTGATGAAAGCTTAGAAAAGAAAAGCGATAAAAATGAATTACAAGAAAAACAAGAAGATGTAAGCAAGAAATTTGATGATATAAAAACAGACCTTAAAGATTTGGAAAAACAAGCTGAGGAACTCAATAAAAAAGATGCTCTACCAGAAGATAGCGATAAAGAAAGTAAAGAAATATCTGATGAACAAGAAAAAAGCAGTGAAGAATTGAGCAAAGACAATAAAAAAGAAGCATCGAAATCTCAAAAAGAAGCATCAAAAAAAATGAAAAAAATGGCTTCCAAGATGAAAGAAATGGAAGAGAAAGAGGAAAAGGAAGAAAGTGCTGAAAACATTGAAGATTTAAGAAATATCCTTGAAAACTTGCTATTGGTATCGTTTGATCAAGAGGATATCTTAAAAGGATTTAAAAAAACGCAACAAAGTGATCCTGCCTATCTTGGGTATTCGCAAAAGCAATTAAAACTTAAAGACGACACCAAAATAATTGAAGACAGCTTATATGCACTTGGAGAGCGTGTTTTTCAAATCAAAAGTTTTATAACCAAAGAACTGGGGGAAATAAAATTTAATATCAATGAAAGTATTACAGCTATCAAGCAAAGAAGACCCGATATGGCTACTAGCAGACAGCAATTTTCTATGACAAGTATTAATAATTTAGCCTTGATGTTGAGTGAAGTGTTGGCACAAATGCAAGAAGAACAACAGCCACAAAAAACGGGTAAAGGGAAAATGAAAATCAAAAAGAAATGTAAAAATGGCGACCCTAAGCTTTCTGATATGCAAAAAGAATTAAGCAAAAAAATTCAAGATTTACAATCAGGTAAAATGAGCGGAATGAGCATGAGTAAAGAACTTGCCAAACTTGCTGCCCAACAGCAAATGCTTAGAAATGCATTAAAAAGTTTGGAAGATAAATCTGGCGAAAAAGGAGGCGAGAAACCTGGAGAAGAAGAAAATGGTGGAGAGCCTGGTAATTCATCAAAGCTAAAAGACATTAGCAAAAAAATGGAAGAAAATGAAAAAGATTTGGTAAACAAAAAGATTACAGCCGAAACCATTTTGAGACAAAACGAAATTACAACTAGACTTTTAGAAGCAGAAAAAGCCCAAAGAGAACGTGATGAAGAGCCAACAAGAGAATCAAAAACCGGAAAAGAATTGGAAAGAAAAAATCCACCAAAACTAGAAGATTACCTAAAAAACCAAGAAAGGCAAATAGAATTAATTCGCTCTATACCCATTGGTTTAAATCCATACTATTTAAAAGAGACAACAAAATACTTTAAAAAGCTACAAAACAGTTCTAAATAAAAGAAAAATATGGCAGAATTTAACATTCAAATTCCTTCTATAATTGAAAACATTCGTGTGATTGAAAGTTTTATAGACAACGTGAAAGACAAGGTTCACATCACAGACGATATTTATGGCAACATTATGATATCAGTTACCGAATCTGTAACCAACGCTATAAAACATGGAAACAAAGAAGATTCGAAAAAAACAGTAACATTAAACTTAAAAGTTGAAGGAAAAAACCTTCACTTTTCTGTAGAAGACCAAGGAGAAGGTTTTAACCATGAAATCTTACCTGACCCAACTGCTCCAGAAAACTTGGAGAAAACGAGTGGCAGGGGAATATTTATCATCAAAAGTTTATGTGATGATGTTAGTTTTGAAAATGAAGGAAGGAAAGTAAACTTAACTTTTGTTACTGCATAAATGGCAAAACAAAAAGTTTTTTTCTTTTATACAGAAAAAACTTCATTTAGACCTAAAAATGCCAATGCATTAAAAACTTGGCTTCTAACTGTATTTGAAAAAGAGAAGGAATTTTTAACTCGATTAAATTATATCTTTTGTTCAGATGATGAGTTATTAAAGATGAATCAGGACAGTTTAAATCACGACACCTATACAGACATTATTACATTTGATTTATCTGAGGTAAAGGGAGAGATAATTGGAGAAATTTATATCAGCACTGATAGAGTAAAAGAAAATGCAAAAGAGTATTCAAACAATAATTTTGAACAGGAATTAAAAAGAGTTCTCGTACATGGAGCCTTACACCTAATCGGCTTTAATGACAAAAGCGATAAAGAAGAGGCAATAATGAGAAATAAAGAAAACGAATATATAGAAATGTTCCACGTGGAACAAAAACCAAGTGTTCCACGTGGAACAAAATAAGCATAAAATGAATAATGAATATGATGTAATTGTGGTTGGGGCTGGTCATGCGGGTTGTGAAGCTGCTGCTGCTGCTGCAAACTTGGGGTCAAAGACGCTAATGATTACAATGAATATGGGCGTAATCGGACAAATGTCTTGTAATCCTGCAATGGGAGGAATCGCAAAAGGGCAAATTGTAAGAGAAATAGATGCCCTAGGTGGGCTTTCTGGTATTGTTTCTGACAAATCTACCATACAATTTAGGATGCTTAACCTATCAAAAGGGCCAGCTGTTTGGTCGCCAAGAACTCAAAACGATAGGTGGCAATTTTCGCAAGAGTGGAGAACGCAACTAGAAAGCATTCCTAATCTTGACTTCTGGCAGGATATGGTGGCAGAATTGTTGGTAAAAGATAATATAATTTGTGGTGTAGTTACAGCAATGGGTATTACATTTAATGCCAAGGCTGTTGTGCTTACCAATGGGACTTTTTTGAACGGACTTATACACGTAGGTGATAAAAACTATTCTGGTGGTAGAGTAGGGGAAAAAGCCGCAACAGGAATCACAGAACAATTGGTTTCTTTGGGTTTTGAAACTGGGAGAATGAAGACCGGAACACCTCCAAGACTTGATGGAAGAAGCATAAACTACAAAGTACTGGAACCTCAATACGGTGATGAAACACCAAACAAATTTTCATATACGGATACAAGCCCAGCACAAAACCAGCTTCCTTGTTATATTACCTATACCAATACCGATGTACACGAAACCCTAAAAACAGGTTTTGACAAATCACCTATGTATAGTGGAACAATAAAAGGATTAGGCCCAAGGTATTGCCCTTCTATTGAAGATAAAATTAACCGATTTTCTGAAAGGGATAGGCATCAGCTTTTTATAGAACCAGAAAGTAGAAATACCATAGAAATCTATCTGAATGGCTTCTCCTCTTCTTTGCCTGAAGACGTACAGTATAAAGCCCTAAGAAAAATAGTTGGCTTGGAAAATGTTAAAATGTTTAGGCCAGGATATGCTATAGAATACGACTACTTTCCTCCTACACAATTAAACATGAGCCTAGAAACCAAGTTGGTAAGAGGATTGTATTTTGCTGGGCAAATAAATGGAACAACAGGATATGAGGAAGCCGCTTGTCAAGGATTAATGGCAGGTATAAATGCACATTTAAAAATAAACCATAAAGAAAGTCTTATTCTTTCAAGAGCAGAAGCATATATAGGCGTTTTAATAGACGATTTGGTAAATAAAGGAACTGATGAACCCTATCGTATGTTTACTTCAAGAGCTGAGTATAGAATCCTTTTAAGACAAGATAATGCAGATTTGAGGCTGACAGAAAAAGGGTATCAAATCGGTTTGGCTGATAAAAAAAGATATGACCGGGTGCTTGAGAAGAAAAAAGAAATAGAAATTAACCTCAAAAAACTAAAAGAAATAAAATATAGTGCAGAAGATATAAATGCATTTCTTGAAAAACACAACACGGCTTCAATAAGAGAAAAGACGACCTTGCATCAGTTGTGTAAAAGACCAGATATTTCTATACATGATTTTGTGAAAGAAGGCTTATTAAATGAAAAAATAACAGAAGACAATGAAATTATTGAGCAACTAGATATACTTGTAAAATATGAAACTTATATAGAAAAAGAGGAAAAATCTGCTGAAAGAATTCATTTACAAGAAGCCTATTTGATAGATAAAGAAACGGATTATACCTTAATACATGGTTTATCTACAGAAGCTAAAGAAAAACTAAAGAAATTAAAACCAGATACTTTAGGTCAAGCTTCAAGGATAAGTGGAGTATCTCCTTCAGATGTTTCTATACTTATGATTTATTTAAGAAGATAAATATGCAAAACATTGTTTGCCCTATTTGTGAAAATACTGGTTTTACAAATAAAATTGAGATTAAAGATTATTTTTTAAGTCAAGAGTCTTTCAGTATTACTGCTTGTAATCATTGCCAGTTTCACATCACAAATCCAAAACCAAAAGAAAACACAATATTTCAATATTATAAATCTGATGCTTATATATCACATTCTAATACTTCAAAGGGATTTATAAGTAAGCTTTATAAAAAAGTAAGAAATATAAATTTCATTATCAAAGAAAAAATTGTTAAAAAACATACCAAGCAAAATCCACAAATACTAGACTTTGGTTGTGGAGCAGGATATTTTTTAGAACATTTAATAACTAAAAAGTACGAAGCCGATGGTTTGGAAGTAGAAAATGAAACCGCAAAACAAACTGAAACCAGATTAAATAAAAAAATTTATTCTTCAATAGAAAGCATTAGTAATAAATATGATGTCATAACCGCTTGGCATGTGTTCGAACATCTATATAATCTAAATGAAGACATTAAACAATTAAAAAGCAAGCTCAAAGATAATGGCAAAATTATTATAGCATTGCCAAATAGAAATTCATTTGATTGCTATCATTATAAACAGTATTGGGCAGCATATGATGTGCCAAGACATTTGTACCACTTTTCTGAAAAAGACATAGTGAATCTTATGCAAAAACATGGATTTAGTTATGTAGAAAAAAAAGGAATGATATTTGATTCCTTTTACATTGGCTTAAATTCTGAAAAGTACAAAAAGAATTTTTTGTGGTTTATTAGTGGAATTATAGTAGGCTTAATTTCAAATATTTATGGTTTACTGTCTAAAGAATATTCTAGTATGATATATGTATTTGAAAAAAAATAAACTAAAAGATTTATATAAAATTGGGCTACTTTTTATATTGATTTTTCTCCTAAAATCATGCGCAAGCGAAATGATGCCTACAGGCGGAATAAAAGATACAATTCCTCCTACAGTAAAAGATGTGTTTCCTAAATCTTTTTCTAAGAATATTAAACCCAATAAAGTAAATGTCTGGCTAAATGAAGACATTAATCCAAAAGATGTACAAACAGATTTAATCATTACCCCACGTGTAAAAGACTATAAAGTAAATGTGGGAAGAAGAAAAATCACTATAAGCATTAAAGATACCCTTAAAGAAAATACGACTTATAGTTTTAATTTCAGAAATTCTATCATGGATATAAATGAAGAAAATCAAATTAAAAACTATAAAATTGTATATAGTACAGGCGATATTATTGATTCATTTTTTATTAAAGGCAGAATAAGCAATGTTTTCACAGAAGAACCTATTGCAAATGCTTGTATAGCTTTGTATGATACAGAAATAGACAGTTTAATAGAAAAAAATGGACCTATTTATATGGGTAGATCTGAAAAAACAGGTTTGTTTGAAATAAACAATATTAAAGAAAATAAATTTTATGTATTGGCATTTGATGATGTAAATAAAGATTCCAAATTCCAAAAAGAAACAGAAAAGGTATTTAAAACCAGAATTGTAGAAGGAGATTCTGTTTTTAAGAATTACAAAATATATTACGATAACACAAGCAAAAATCAAGTAACATCTACCAAACAAAGGAAAAAAAGCATTGTAATCAAAAATACAAAGTT
>JAAFJZ010000169.1 GCA_013298205.1 Cytophagales bacterium | reverse complement strand
AGATTAGCCCATAATAAGTTCCCATAAAAGAATTTACTTCGCTTGAAGACCCTATTTTCTCAGTAAGAAAACTTGTTGACTTAAAACTATTAAGCGAACGATGTACAACAATCCCCCAACAAGACAAATCTTGCACATAATTATCAGGACAAATGGGATGAATAAACTGACGAGTTAAATCTTTACCATTTAAAGTAATTGTGGCTATACTATCTATTACGTACTTAAAAAACTTAGCTCTACTTAGATTATTGGAAAAAGGTTCATAAAATTCTTCATCATTAAATACTTTTATTGTATCTCCTTTCAAAGCACCAAAATCATACAGTAAATTAAATTTTGAATTTAACCTATTGTAAAAATACACCTTTTTACCTTTTTGGTAAAAAAACTCACTTTGCAAGTTATTTATGAATTTATTTTTTTTAAATCTTTTACCTGTAACTTTAGTACATGTAAAAGATTTAATCAATGGAGAACTGTCAATTTTAAGTCCATTAATAGTAGAGAAATTCAATATTTCAATAAGCGTATCCTTTTCAACTTTATACTGGGTATAATTTTTGCAATTTTCAACAAAAGTTAATTGCCCCTGAAATGGCTCAATATATCTCCATTCAGCTCCTTGGGGAAAGAATGGGACTTGTGCATAAGAAGTTCCAACTGTTAGCAAGAGAGCTATTAATAATTTATTTTTCATCATCTTAGGGTTTAAGATTATTTCATTTATTCTTTCGGTAGTCTTTTCTTTAGCTCATCAATCCCTTATCTGGTCGAAGTTTAAGCATTAGCGCCAACTTCGACCTATAATGATTCAAGTTTTCAACTTGAGTATCTCAAATATTTTTATATTGCAAAGTTAATTTTAAAAGTTAAAAAAGTGCTATATTATGGGCAGAAAATATATATTCCATGATTCTAGAGAACTGTATTTTGTTAGTTTTGCTACTTGAAAAATGGGTGAAGAAAACGGAAGTTGAAAACTTCCATCATAATAGGTCGAAGTTATGCCTACAGCTAAACTTCGACCAGTGTTGGCTGGATAATAGAAACAGCTGATTCTATTTCCTTATCTTCCAGCTTATTAGACAGATTTACAAATGCTAGACTTTGGCAAAAGGTGAAAGAAAAAATAAAAGAAATTAGGGCGTGCCACAAGGGACAAGCTATCGCTACAAGTCCTCTCTGCGTGCCTTGCTGTGGGCTTTTCGCTCTATCTTTCACCCTAGTTTGATTGTCTATCTATTAATGGTTGTAAGGAAAGTTTTAGGGAATGCAAAAATAGGTGATTTTTTTTGGTTTATTTTTTTTGGGTTTTAATAAAAAAGTTTTTAACCATAGAAATAAAAGGCGAAGTGTCAGGTGAGGACACCTGCCACGGGGTTAGAACTGTATTTTGTTGTTTTTGCTACTTGAAAACTTCCATCATAATAGGTCGAAGTTATGCCTACAGCTAAACTTCGACCAGTTTTGAGTAATATGATCAAAATCTATATCTAATGTTTTGTTAAAATCAAAATGTGGACCATGTGCCTTTTCATCTCTGCCTAATTTGTAAATGTTGTCCTCTGAAATAGCAACACCGTAAATCATTTTACCATTTATTTTTGGCCTTAAAGCTAATTCACCAGTTGATATGAACTTAGTTTGTATAAAATAAAAGGTTGAAGAATAAAAATTTATTAATTCATTCAGGATTACACTAGTTGGATCCCACCAAACAAAACCCTGATTAGTTCCTACAGTATAGGAACTAACTTTCAACCTTTGTGCTGAAAGGTTGTTAAAGAATAATAAGAAAATTATTGAGGTAAAAAGAATGCGCATATTAAATACTTATTAAGGAATTGAAATTTGCCTAGAAGTGAGCAAATCTAAATTATCTTGCAGTATTATAGAACTGTCACTTGTGGGTATTTTTTCATCTACAGAAATCCAGTAACGTTTTCGTGGTTCTAAATTTTCTAATGTTACGTATCCTTGTGGATCTGTAGTATCCTCTAGATATAGAACTGCAAAAAGACCTGAACCATAGTTTTTGAACCTAATATCTTGTAAATAAGTATCTCTATCTCTACCGTAATTTATGTTTGCTCTATTAAGTAAGTCATCTTTACTTAAAAATAGACGCACTCTTGCACTTGCTAAACTTTCACCGTTTCTAAATACTTGCAATTGCAATTTAACAGGTGTAGTTGATAACATAATTTGGCATATTCTTGGAAAAATATTAGGTTTAATTGAAACTAGCGGGCTTACTTTGAGATAATCATCATTTTTAAAATATTTGGCTCGAAAAGAATTTAAGGTATCTTTAGTTATTCTGAACCAAAACGATGATCTTGAATCGTATGTAATGGAAACTTTTCCGTCTGAATCTGTTGAGAGAGTTTTTGATGGGTTTTGGTTGGCAAAATAATCTAATTCCGTGTTAAAAATATCTACCTTAGCACCTACTACTTTGTCAGGGTTTTCATTAGGACGATATTTTAAACTAGGATATACAACAGTAAAAGTATCGGTTAAAGTCGGTTTAGGGTCATTTTCTTCTTTTTTCTTCGGGCACGCCACTCCCAAACTCATTATTGCCAGTATATATAGCGTATTTCTGATTGTTTTCATGTGCTGAGGTAGGTTTATCAAGTTTAGCTTCAAAATAGAAATGTGAAAGTAAGGAAAGGGTTTGGGAAATGCAAAAAGATGTGTGTTTTTTTGGTTTATTTTTTTTGGGTTTTAATAAAAAAGTTTTTAACCATAGAAATAAAAGGCGAAGTGTCAGGTGAGGACACCTGCCACGGAGTTGAAGCAAAGCAAATATTCTTCATAATAACTATTTATTTACCATTGTTTCGGTCTGTGAAGACACAGACCGAGGTGAAGGGCAAATCTAAATACTAGCCCTAGCTGGCGCAAGCGTCTTCGCTTGTGCCTAATATATTGCAGCCCTCTGGGCGGTCTAGTCCAGTCAAATGCATTTAATAACCTTCTATCCAATATCTGTAAGCTTTACAATTCCAAATGGATTTGCGCTGCTATAAGGATAGTTTTCCTCAGTTAGACTTAACCCTGCTACTACTGGGTTCATATGAATATAATCTCTTTTCTGATTTATAAAGTCAACACTAAAACAATCAACTGGATGATTATCTTGAATCCAAAATTAGAAATTCTTATTATTGGAATTAAAATTTGCATAATATTTAAATAAATGCAACATCCATTCTTTTCGACTCTCTGAAGGATTTTGAGCTATGCTATTGTAGAGCAATTTTGCATTATAACTTTTAAAATCACCTAATAATTCCCCTAAGTCGCCATCGTTCTGAACTCTTGAAATCATATGTAGATGACTTGGCATTAAACAATAGGAAAACACCTCTAATCCTTTATTGTTGATGCAATAGTTTAGATTATTCAAAAGCAATAAGGCGTATTCTTGTCTAGTAAAAACATCTATCCAACCTACAACAGTAAGTGTGACGTAGAAAATACCTCCTGGATAAAATTTGTATTTTGTTGACATAATAAAAACTAAAAAGTTTAAAAATGGTTCTCAAAGTTATCTATAATTTTGAGAAAACAAAAAAAGTACTCGTTAATAATAGTAGGCTGAGTCTAGTCCGCCCAGAGGGCTACAAACCCAGCTGGCACAAGCGAAGACGCTTGCTCCAGCTGGGGGCGGAAAGAATTGTTGTTCGGGAAAAAGTGTCAGGTGAGGACACCTGCCACGGGGTTAAAAAAGTATAACTTCTAAAAAAAGCTCCCTGCGTGAGGGATAGAGCGAAAAGCCCGCAGTGAGGCACGAACGAGGACTTGTAGCGATAGCACGACCTGCAAGGGCTCGCCCAAATATTTCTAGCTTTTTTTTTAGGCTTACAATATTATTGGAATTAGGACATCTATTTTTAAATCTTAATTTTGCCAACATCTTTGCGAATTATTAGGCTAAACTACTTTTTTCTTGTCATTTATTATTGCATTTCAAACTTTAATATTTATTTTTCCAGCTTTAAAACCAAAATTTACCATTTATATGAAGTTGAAAACGATAATTTTGTTCATATTTTTAAGTATTCAGGTTTTTTCTCAAACACCTTTAGAAAAGTATAATGCGATTCAAAATCAGCTTAAAACAGGTTGGAATACTTGGGATTATCACTCCATTTTGACACATGTATTATTACCTGAAGGTCTTTCAATAAATATTGGATTAAAAGAAAGGAATAATAGTGGAAGGTATCAAAATGAATTTTATCCGACCGATAATCCATCAGGTTGGCAAGTAATAAAACCAGGTTTACGTACTTATGATGGGTCTTATACGGAATGCAATATAGACTGGTTGGGTAATAAAATGAAAGTACAATCGGCTGTAAAAGATGGCGAGCAGTATATTTTAGTGCAAACCATAGAAACCAAAAAACCAACTCCTCACTTGATTTTGGAAGTGGCTATGCTTTGGAATAAGAAAGGCACAATATCTTTTGAAAATGATAAAATATTAGCACAATGCAATAATAAAACGATAGAAGTAAGATCAACTTCCACTGTTATTAATGACCAAATTGTACATTCGTTTACACCACATTTGGCAGTAAAAATGGAAGGTAATTTGTCTTTTTATACCGGAAAATCAAAAACGCTAGCAGAAGTTCAACAAATAATAGAAGAAGCCTACCAAAAAAGAATCAAACAATCTGAAAAATTTCTTGATGAAAAAGTTACTTATGATGCCATTCAATCGGCTATCGCGTGGAACACCATTTATGACCCCATGCACGATAGGGTGATTACGCCCGTGAGCCGTTGGTGGGTAAATAATTTTCAAGGATTTGTTTTGTTTTGTTGGGATACTTATTTTTCAGCTTATTTGGCAAGTATTGATAATAAGGAACTTGCGTATGCCAATTTTATAGAAATAACGAATTATATCAAAACGTATGGCATGGTACCCAACTATATGGCTGGTTATGATGCTGGCTCTGCTGACCGCACAATGTTGCCAGTAGGTACGATAATAGCCAAGGAAATTTATAAAAAATACCAAGATAAATGGTTTTTAGAACTCGTTTTTGAAGATTTATTAACTTGGAACAGATGGTATATTAAGAATAGAGCCAATGGCATTTACCTTTCTTGGGGAAGCAACCCTATAGGTACAGATGGAGAAGCGCATAAATTTCAGGGCGCATCGTATGAATCGGGTTTAGACAATTCGCCTATGTATATCGGTGTGCCTTTTAATGATAAAAAAAATGTCTTAGAGCTAGCAGATGTAGGGCTCATGTCTATGTATGTAGCTGATTGTAAGGCATTGGCAGAAGTTGCTATTTTGTTAGGCAAAAAAGCAGAGGCCCAAGAGCTTACAGACAGAGCCGCACAATTTTCTAAATCTGTGCAAACGCTTTGGGATGAAAAAGATGGTGTTTTTTATAACCTTAGAACCGATACCAAACAAGTGAGTAAAAAACTTTCTCCTTTTCATTTCTTTCCACTTTTAGCTGAACTTGCTACACCCAAACAAGCGGAAAGAATTGTAAATGAGCATTATTTTAATGAAAAAGAATTTTATGGAGAATGGATGATTCCTACCATAGCCAGAAACGATAGTCTTTTCAAAACACAATCGTATTGGCAAGGGAGAATTTGGCCTTCTACTAATTTTTTGGTGTATTTAAGTCTTGCTAAATATAAATCTGCTACTAAAGCCAATCAAGATTTAGCTTCAAAATCAAACTTTATTATGCTCAAAGAATACAAAAGAGCAGGTTTTGTGAGAGAAAATTTCCACGCCATCAAAGGAGATGCCTCCAATTGTGATTTTGGGCAATGCTTTAGTGGCAGCGATTGTTATTACCATTGGGGAGGCTTGTTTGGTGTAATGAATTTGATAGATAAAGGTTTTATGCCCAATACCTCTTTAAAGTTGCCTTTGAAATAAAACTTTTAGTGATTTTAGCATTTATTAAAATTCTAAATGGTGCATTCGGGACTCAATAAATAAAGGTTTTGTGTAATAAGTAGTACTAAAATTTAGCA
>JAAFJZ010000168.1 GCA_013298205.1 Cytophagales bacterium | reverse complement strand
TCAAGAGCCTGATACGAATCTTCCTCTTTTTGAATTTGCACAATTTCAATTTTATCAAACTGATGCAAGCGATTCAAACCCCTCACATGCGCACCCCAAGAGCCCGCCTCACGTCTAAAACAAGGCGTATAACCCACATTTTTGACAGGAATTTGCTCTTCTTTCAAAATTACATCTCGATAAATATTCGTAATCGGTACCTCAGCCGTAGGTATTAAATACAATTGGTCTTCATTTGCAAAATACATTTGCCCATCCTTATCAGGAAGCTGTCCTGTACCAAAACCCGATTCGGCATTGATTAAAATCGGTGCTTGAATTTCACAATATCCCTCTTTTATGGCCTCATCCAAGAAAAAATTGATCAAAGCACGTTGCAGCCTCGCTCCTTTTCCTTTATAAACAGGAAAACCAGCACCAGAAATTTTATTGCCCAGCTCAAAATCTATGATATCATATTTTTTGATGATGTCCCAATGAGGAAGCGCATCAGAACTAAGCTCTGGCAAGCTTTTTGACTCATATTCCACCTTATTTTCCTCAGGCGTTTTGCCAAAAGGTACAGAAACATGGGGCAAATTTGGCAATTTTACCAATTCATTTTTAAGGTTTTCCTCCCATTGTACGAGCTGTTCTGAAAGATTTTTTGCATCACTTTTTAATACAATTGTTTTTTGTTTCAGCTCCTCAGCCTCCGATTTACGCCCCGATTTCATCATCTCCCCCACTTCCCTAGATATTTGGTTGATTTCAGCCAACACATCATCCGCACGCTTTTGGGTTTCCTTCCTTTGGTCGTCTAGTTGTATGATGGTTTCGACAAGTTTTGCTGCATCAGCAACAAATTTCTTCTTTAAACCCTCAGTCGCTAATTGGGTATTTTCTCTTAAATAGGAAACGCTAAGCATTTTTGTATCAGATTTTTAAACTATAATTTCAAACCACAAAGGTATGACTATTTTTAGCTTTGCCATTTTTATTCGACTAATAGATAAAAGTTTTTGAGTTCTCGAATCAAAATTGCTCTAAAGACATTCCATTTTATTTGGGCGTGCCCAAGGGCCGAGCTATCGCTACAAGCCTCTTTCGTACCTCAAGAGGGCTTTTCACTCTATCTCTCACGCGAAGAGTTCTGGTAGTTAAATCAAATGAACGTATGTCAAATTGTATCAGCAAACCAGAATTACCTAAGCAGAATTAAATCCCAAAACCTCCAAGGTTTTAAAAACCTTGGAGGTTTAATGAACATTACTAAAATCTAGAATGGGCTTTTTTTACTAAGGCTTTTTCTTTAATTGGCTAAATGTTTTAGGCGTTGTAATTATTTGTTTTTCCATTCGTTGCTTAGTTTTTTTACAGGTTCTCTAAACGCTTTTTCCATTCTTGTTGAAATGTCAATTAGAAATTTGTTCATTTTTTTCCAATCGTCCTCTTCAAAATAACTTACTCCATCTAGTTGTGCCTTTATTCTAGAAGTAATGTTATCGTCCATTCTTTCCCATTCAAATTTTCCACTAAAGTCTTCTTCAATCTTCTCTTTTGTTCTAAGAAAATAATCGAAAATTTCTTTATTTTCTTCTTTGCTTCCTCGATTTATAAATACTTCACCTCTACAATAACTGCTGGTCGCAACAAAATTTAAGTTTACACCACTCATTCCAATCCCTTTCCCAATCCAGTTATCTTTTGATGGAGAATTATTGGAAAACAAATTATTTACTTGATTGCTTGCGTTTATGAATTGTTCCCAAAATTTCAGTCTAATATGGTGTCTACTTTTGAGTGTTTCCTGAACTTCAATTTCTTCTTGCGCTTTTGTCGCAACGCTTATTATAAAATCTTCTGTGTCTTTTGTTGGCAAGATTTGTTCAACATTTAAAAATAATTGTTGGTCATTTGAAAAAGGAGTGACTTTAAAACATTGAATTCTAATTTTAAAATTCATTAACCACAACACGGTTGATGTTACTTCTTTTCTGAAATTTGCAGCTACCAAGAATAATCTTTGAGAGTTTAAGCCTTGGTTTAAAAGTATTTCAGAAAGTTCTCTATTATCAAAAAATTCTGAAATTTTTTCTTGTGCATTTGCAGATGTTCCCAAATAGGCTTGATAAATATTAATTATATCTTGTTTTGTTAAACTAGCACAATACGAAGCGTATTTTATTACTTGCCAGGTAACGTCTTTACCCGAATCGTCCAATTTGTTTTCGATAATAACTAAATTACCAAGCTTATCTAATGCCAACAAATCAAGTCGTTCGTTTGTGTCATTGAACCCATTAAATTCTTTCTGAATAATTAAAAGCTCTTCGCCAAGTGAACTAGGATCATTTGCAATCCATTCTTGTAAGTGGTCTCTTTCTCTAAATTTTAATTCAGAAAATGATTTCTGTTTTAGTTTTAAAATTCTATTTTTTTCTCTGTCGATTAGATACATTTTTGTCTACTTTTATTATGATTGTTAATCGGTTCATGCGAAAGATTTCCCCCTCACTTTCCCTTAGAACCGTGCGTGAGACTCTCACATTTTTTCATGTTTATAAATCAAACAAAGATAATTTGTCTTGCAAACTTACCCCATTGCCAATTAGTAAATAATTTGCACATTCCACAATTGAAAACTAGTTTAAAATGAACTTAAAAATCAATAAGCTAAAAATAGCTTGGAAAATGGAATACAAAATAAAGATTTAAGGTGATACAAAAAGCCCCTCCTTACTCAAATTCCGAATGAGCTTTTCGTTACTAGGGCTTCTTTGCTACTTGGCTAAATGTTGGTGGTTTGTGCTTTTTTACAAGCTAACGTTTAGATTCAAATGCCCACCAAGTCCAACTTGTATTATTCTCATAAGTGTCGAGAGGCGAATATCACTTGAATTATTTTCAATTCTTGAAATATAAGTTTTCGTTGTCCCACATTTGTTAGCAAGTTGCTCTTGTGTTAAACCTTTTTCTTTTCTCAATTCTTGAAGCATTACACCAAGTTTGAAAGTTTCAAATTCTTGTTCATAAGCGTCTCTTGTAAAAGTTCCTTTTGCTCCATATTCTTTGTCTAGATGGTCTGCAAATGATGTCAATTTATTTTTTGTCTTTACCATTGAAATATTCAATTTTAAGTTTTTCTGCCAGTTCAATTTCGTTTTTGGGGGTCTTTTGAGTTTTCTTTTGAAAGCCGTTTACTAATATTACAAGTTGTCCTTTGTCAAAAAAACTAAATACTCGATAAATATCTGTTCCTACCTCAACTCTAATTTCAAAAATTCCTGTCGAGCCAGTTAAATGCTTAAAATATTTTTCAGGAACTCTATCAATAGTTGAAATTAATTCCAAAGTCCAGTTAAATTTCTTTTTTACTTCAGGTTTTAATCCTTCATAAAAATCAAGATAATAGTCCTCAAAATAAAATATATCCCTAATAAATTTTCCTTGCATTGAAATTTATTGTCAAACTGTATCTTTGCAAAGTTAGCTAATTAGATAACAAAATCAAATTTATTTTTCAAAATATTTTTTATGAAGCGTCTTTTTTTGCATTACCGCCAATCGGGTCAGGAGAAAAGATTTCACCTTCCCACAGAGCCGTGCGACTCTCACTCACACGGCTCTTCATTTTTATAAATCTCTCAAAGAAAAATCTTCTTACAAACTTACCCATTGCTAATAAGCAAATAATTTACAAATTCTACAATTGAAAACTAGCTTAGAATGAACTTTAAAATCAATAAGCCAAAAATAGCTTGGAAAATGAAATACAAAATAAAGATTTAAGGTGATACAAAAAAGCCCCTCCTTACTCAAATCTCGAATGGGCTTTTCTTTACGAGGGCTTTTTCGCTACTTGGCTATATGTTTAGGCGAAGATTTACTTTTTCATTTCTTTTCTCAATTCTTCAATTCTGCCTATTGTTAATTCTGTCAAGTCAACAATAGTTTGATTAGAATGTCCTTTTAGAATACCTTTTTTTGCAATTTCTTCTTTTAGTTTAAATTCTGCTTCTGTCTGCAAAGTGAAAATTTCACTTGCTTTTAATGACAAACTGTCTAGATAACGGTTGTAGCCGTATTTATCTTCTTTGGCAAGTCGCATTATGTCTAAAACTTCTCCTGCTTCTTTTAGCCCCTTGGCTTTAAAGCTGTCTTTTACCTCACTGTTTTTTAAAAAATAAATCCATTCATCTAATGTATCTTTTGCATTGTCATTAAACTGATTTACTTTCAATAAATAAAATTCTGGAAAAATGTCTGAAACATTGTCTTTCTGAAAAGTTGTTTTTTGTTTGTCAGAAAGTCCTAATAAGTCGTTTTGGTGAAGTCCTCTAAAATCTGTTTTTCCTTTATAAACGTAGTCTTGTCCTTGTCCAAGGTCAAAATACACAATGCTGATTGAAATGACTTTTTTAATTTCCGAATATTTTTGTCCAAGTTGCAAGTTTTCAGAAATGCTTTTTGAAACACCAAAATTCATTCTGTGAAAAAAATCAATTTCATAAGAGTTTTGTATTTCAACAATTATTAATTCATTTTTTGAGTTTTCAGTTAAAATATCAACACGATTATATTTATCTTCTGCGTCTTCTTGATTGCTTTCGCTTTCAATAATGTTCTTGATACGAATTTCATCAAACAAAACCTCACTTAAAAAACCTTCTAAAACAACAAAATTGGCTTTGTTTCTCAAAAGTCTTTTTATTGCCCAGTCAAATCGTATTAATTTCTTGCTCATTTTGTCTTAATAAATTGTCTGTGCGAATTTACAATTTTTCTCTTCAATTTCAATGTAAAAGTTCAATTTTAGGTATAGCTCAAAGTCTTCGCCTAATCGGGTCAGGAGAAGAGATTTCACCTCCCCACAGAACCGTTCGTGAGACTCTCACCTCAAACGGCTCTTCATGTTTATAAATCACTCAAAGATAAATCTTCTTACAAACTTACCTATTGACTATGAGCAAATAATTTGCAAATTCCGCAATTGAAAACTAGTTTAATATGAACATAAAAATCAATAAACAAAAATAGCTAGGAAAATGGAATACAAAATAAAGATTTAAGGCGATACAAAAAAGCCTAGCAGATTGCTGGGTGATTAACCAACTCCAAATAACAAAAAGCCCCTCCTGACTCAAATCCCGAATGTTTTTTTTATGGGGGCTTTTTTGTTATTTGGCTAAATGTTAGCAGTTGTTTTTGTTATTAGACGTTGCGTAACGTTTCTATTTGCTCAATTGTTAAGCCTGTATATTTAGCAATATCCTTACTTGAAAGAGGGCTTTGTAATAGGTTTTTAGCAATTTCGACCTTTTCTGCCATTCTTTCTTTTGTCAAAACAATTTTTGCGGCCTCTTTATTTTTAGCTTCTGTTCTTTCTTCGGGTGTCAAGTTCTCAAAACTTATCAATTCAACTGCTTTTCTGATACCCTCATTTTGGGTATTTAAAACTGGTCTTTCGGGGCTGTGAATAGATTGATAGATAAGGTCTAACCAATCTCTTATTTGTTTGGGTGTTTCTTTATTGGGGTGATTAGGGTTTAAACAAACAAACTGATGCCCATACAAATCTCTAACCTCTCCTTGTAAAGTCTGGGGATTGAGTTTTAAAAGCAAAACTTCATCTAAAATAGGCTTGCCATTTTTTTCACTAATTTTGTAAGGGGCTGTTAAAACCACAATCACATAAACGGTTTGTTGTATGTTATACTCTTTGCTACTTTTTTGCTGTTCTGCTATCAACATCAAAAAATAATGCAAAAATCTATCAAAATGATGGTCATATTCTACTCGTTGAATTTCAATGCAAATGCGTTTATCGACAGTTTCGGCAAAAATATCTAACTCAAAATCCACATAGCCAATTTTAGGTTCAAACTTTTTTTCAGTTTCAATTTTGTCAATTTCTACCTCAATCCCCAAAACATCACGCACAAATGCTTTAAATACGATTTTGTTTGTAAAGGCTTTTTTGAAAATTACTTCATTGTCTAAGTTGCCAAGCATGAATTTTCTTGATTAGGTTCTTTCTGCAAAAATACGAAAATATTGCACAAAGTGT
>JAAFJZ010000167.1 GCA_013298205.1 Cytophagales bacterium | reverse complement strand
ACACTTAAATAGATTTTTTATCAAAAAAAGGAAAACAATATTGCTCAAATTCATTTTAAAGACTTTATTTACAAAAATTAAGACTTGATTTACCCTAAGTTTTTTTTTGGTATTAAGCTAATAAATAACCTAATGAAACGTAAGCTTATCATTGCTTTTGCCTTTATATTAATTTTATTCACCATACAAGCTTGCAATAGAGAGATTCCTGCTCGTCCTTTTGCAGACGATGCCCCATTTCTACCCTTGGTTTTGGGTAAATCAATTTGCTATAAAGTGGTAGATATTAACTATAAAATATACACTAAAAACGATACAAATACTTACAGAATCAAGGAAACCGTTCAAGACACTTTTACAGATTTTAACAAGCAACTTAGTTATAAAATATACAGATACAAAAGCGAAAACATAAGCCCTGAAAACTGGCAAATAGACTCCGTTTGGTTTGCGTACAAAGCCAATAACCAGATATTTAAAGTAGAAAACAATGTGTCATTTGCCAAATTAAGCTTGCCTTTGGCTAATAAAAAATTATGGGATGGAAATGTAAAAAATGATTTAGGGAAAGAAAATTACCTTGTTTTTAATTACGGAAAACCTTATAATGTAAGAGACTCTATTTTTCAAAATACTGTTTTGATACAACAAGGTGAAGATACTGCTTCAAATGCTGTATCTCAAAATAAAAAAATTGAAGTCTATGCTTACGATAAGGGCTTGATATATAAAGAATCAAAAATATTGACCAAAGAATTCATTAAAGATTCAGCCAAAGTCATTACCAAATTTGGCAACTGGAAACGCCAAACTTTTTTAAGGTTTGAATAAACATTTTAACGTAAATATTACATTCTATGAATTGAAATATTCTTATATTATCAAACATGAAAAATCAAATTTTAATCATTTTAACTAAATTAACTTTGTAAGTTTTATTTTTAAATTATGTCTAATCACACACTATCAAAATTAAAAAATATTATTAAACGTACAGATAATTGGTTAATGAAGGCCAATCTGTATATGTATAATTTTAAAGATGGTCATTTTCAGTTTCCCTATTTTTCAAATGAGCCAGAACTTATGATTGAAGGAATCAAGAATACGCCTTTTGTTACTCATAATGCTGAAATGCAATCCCTAGAAACAGATACTCCATTTGTAAAAATTAAATTAAAATACTTAAACATATCAGAAGGATTTTGGATGACTGCCACCCGAAGCAATTGGAAAGTTAAAGTCAAAGTAATGGCAATACCTGATGAAGAAGAAAGCGATTATTACTTTTTAACTTATTCTCGAACTACAGATAATATTGATGTGTTTGTAAAAGGGAAAAAAGATAATTTTGAAAATAATAGCTTGTCTTGGACTTTGTATAAATCGACCACCGCTTTAGATGCTTATTTTAAAAAAGGTGCCAAAGTATTTACAACCTTATTTATTTTTAACAAAACTTGGTTTGAAGAGAATATTTTAACTCAATCGGAAATTAATTCAGAATTGGCTTTGTTTGTACTTAATCAAAGTAATGCGTATAAAACCTATCTTTATGGCGATACAAAAGCCACAAACGACAAATTTATTCAACTTTATGGATTGTTAAATGATGTAGTAGTTTCAGAAATTGATTTAAAAGAAATAAAAAAAACAACGATAACTTTTATTAGTGATTTTTTTAATATAGCTTCTAAAGAAAAATTAAATGAAATTTCAGATTCTTCAGGTTTAACATCCAAAGACCGATTAATTATGGACAAGCTAGAACTTCATTTGAAAGAAACACTTACTCAAAAATTTGAAGGAATAGATGAATTAAGTATAAAATTTAAAATATCGCCTACAAAACTAAAAACTGATTTTAAATTGGCTTATGGTATGACCATACTTCATTATTACCAAACCAAACAGATGGAACTTGCAATAGAGCTTTTAAAGAAAAAAATTCAAATTAAAGAAATTGCTCAACTTTTAGGATATAGCAATGTAAGCAAATTTGGCACTCGTTTTGAAGAAGTAATTGGGGTTTTGCCATCTAAATATTTTTAAAAATTTTAAAAAACGAAACGATAAAATACCCAAACCCACTGAATGAGGCTTTTGTGCCTTTATGTTTTGAAAATAAGAGTTCATTCTTAGAAAAGAAAAACAAATTGAATCTATAAAGAAGCCAAAAGTCGCTTAATGCGGTTTGGAGGCTTTTTAAAACTTCTGTAAAGTTTTTTGGCTTAATATAAAAACACCTGTCATGTTTTAAAAATCGGACAGGTGTTTTGTAAACCTCCAAGGTTTTTAAAACCTTGGAGGTTATTTTTAATTAGTATCCAAAGTTCAAAATGCTTTTACCATATTCATTACTTGGCACGAGCCGAGCTATTGTGGCAGATTAATTTTTTTTTTATTGGTGGATTCAACAGCTTAATGCAATTGGCAATTCGACCTCACTAGCGCTAACAAACACTTGTGCTTAAATTATTGTATAACAAACAAACTAATCAGAAGCTTTTTTTAGATAAAAGCTTATGTTTTCACTTGTTTTAAGACTTAAAAATTATGTTTTTTTAAATTATCTATGAATCAGTTACTTATAAATTATTTTTTTTGTATATAATTAAAAAGTCTTATCGGGATATAATATTAAAAAATAAATACTTGGCTTTGTAAATTATTTTATTGTGAGTTAGCTATTTTTGTAGATTATTTATAGAATGAAAAATATAAAAATTCATAAAACTGTTCATTTAATACATTTTAAAATTATACCCTTAAAAATTATGTTCAAAACAATTACAAAAATCGCAATTTGCTTATCTTTAGTCATAAGTTTACAAACACATGCTCAACTACCCACCTTTGCTGCAGCGGTAGATTATACAACAGGGATTGGTTCAAATCCATCAGGCGTAGCGATAGGCGATTTCAATGGCGATGGTTTCCCAGACCTTGCCATAGTAAATAATGGTAGCGGAATTAACACAGTAAGTATTTTGACCAATTCAGGTATAGGTAATTTTGGGGGGCAGACAAACTATCCCACAGGTTCGAGTCCACGCAGCGTAGCGGTAGGCGATTTCAATAGGGATGGTTTCCCAGACCTTGCCGTAGTAAATTTAAGTGGCAATTCTATAAGTGTTCTGACCAATACTGGCACAGGTAGCTTTGGGGCTAAGGTAGATTATGCCACAGGTTCATCTCCTATAATTGTAGCAATTGGTGATGTGAATAGCGATGGCTTCCCCGATCTTGCTGTAGCAAATAGTGCTAATGGCGCCAACACCGTAAGTGTTTTGACCAATACAGGAACAGGCAGTTTTGGGGCTAAGGTAGATTATCCTACAGGTAGAGCTCCTGTTAGCGTAGCAATAGGCGATGTAAATGGTGATGGCTTCCTCGACCTTGCTACTGCAAATTATACTGACAACAGTGTAAGTGTTTTGACTAATACAGGCACAGGCAGATTTGGGACTAAGGCAGATATTTTAATGGGGGCAAATCCAAATCCTTACAGCGTAGTTATAGGAGATTGGAATGGTGATGGCTTCCCTGACCTTGCTACTGCAAATTTTAGTTTGAACACTATTAGTATCTTTACCAATACAGGAATTGGGAGCTTTGGTACTAGGGCAAATCATGGCACAGGTGCAAATTCAAATCCTTACAGCTTAGCGATAGGCGATTTGAATGGCGATGGTAGACCCGATCTAGCTACCGGAAATTTTAGTACCAATACCATAGCTCTCAGGATTAATACAGGTGAAGGTATTTTTGATGATTGGATGCCTATTTCCACAGGGTTAAATTCAAGAAATTACAATGTAGTGATTGGCGATTTGAATGGTGATTACAAACCCGACCTAGTTATAGTAAATTTTGGTTTAAACAAAATCAGTATTCTTTTTAATAGTACAGATTTTCCTACTTCTATTTTTAAAACAACTCCTAATACCATTAGTACTAAACAATCGCTAACTATAGCTGGTTATTCACTTAGTAGTACAACAGGGGTTCAGTTTGCTGGTGGAGTTATGGCAAATCCAACAAGTATTTCTGCTTCGAAAGTGGTAGTAAATATTCCTTGTGGCGCTGTTTCGGGACTCATTACCCTTACAGGAACAAATGCAGCAGTGGTTAGTCCTAGTATATTAACCATTACTTCTGCACCAAACACACAAATTGTAACACAACCCATTTCTACTTCATCTTGCAGTGGCACACTTGCTTCATTTATAGTTTCAGCTGCAGGAACAAATTTAAGCTATATTTGGTCTAATGGGTTGAGTACTACCAATAGCATGAATACAAGTGTATTAGGCTCTAATTATTTAGTAACGGTTTCAGGTACTTGTGGAGCCTCACAAGTGAGTAATGCAGTAAGTTTAACAGGAATTGGTTTGACAAGCATTCAAGCCCTACCACCAGTTATTACGGTTTGTTCAGGTATTTCTGTGCCATTGGTTGCTACAGCTACAGGAGCTAACTTAGTTTATGCTTGGAGCACAGGTATTTCTGGAGCTAATGCTACGGTTTCTAGTTCGGGCACATATATGGTTACGGTTACAGGTACTTGTGGAGCGAAAGTTTCAAATGCGGTACAAGTTACGGTTAGTGATTGTAATACAGTTACTATACCAGGAACAAGCACAGGTTTGAATATTTCAGAAAGTAATTCTGGTTTTGTTATTTATCCGAATCCAAATGCTGGAACGTTTGTCATAGACTTTCCAAGTTTTGAAAACTTGGAAAGTCTGAACAGCTACACTATTTCTTCTATCGAAGGAAAAGTATTAGCCAAAGGATTTCTTACAACAGGCAAAAACGAAATCTCAACTTCTTTATCAAAAGGCATTTATTTTGTGAAAGTAGGGAATGGAGTAAGGAAATTGATAATCGAATAAATATAAACAGTCATGGTTTTCAAAACCTGGTCGGTTTATATTTATTTTTTTTGAAAAATATTTTTTTTAATTTTTTTAATTTTTTTTAAAATTATAAGATTTTACAAAATTTAAAGAAATTTAAAAATGCTAATCCTCAATAGTCTATGAATCAGTTGCTTATAAATTGTTTTTTTTGTAAATAATTAAAAAGTCTTATCAGGATATAATATTCAAAAATAAATACTTGGCTTATTGGAATTTTTTATTACAAGGTTGGTATTTTTATAATTTAAAAATGATTTAGAAATATTATTATCCGATTAAAATTTATTCTATTTTTCAAATATTAGAAAAGTACTATTTTTAAAAAAAGCGGAGTAAATTTCTTTAAATCCGCTTTTTTTAGGCTAATTTTTTTTGAGGTGCTAGTGCAAAATAGATTTGAGTTCTGTAAAAAAAGAAGTCTCTATCTTTAGTTCCATAATTTGAAGCTAGCAATCTTTGAATTCGAGAATTTAAGTTTTCAGCTTTTGCATTTGTTTGACCTGAGATGAAGTACCTAAGAAAATCTTGTTCATGTTTTTCTATCATTTTTGCTACAGATTCAAAGCTTTTCATTTTACTTTCTTTGGCTTTTTTCGTCCATTCTCGAATACTATACAAAAGCCTTCCTTGGGGTTTACCTATGTTACTTTTATGAAACCATTCTCGTATCTCTTGTGTCATATTATAGGCTATTTCTAGGCTTGAATATTTAGATATAACGCTGTCTAATAGCTTGTTTGACGAAAATTGGTTTTATGCTATGAATAAGTAGGGCTATTTTGCCTGTTTCTTGGTTTGAAACGATGGTAGCGTATTTTTTGTCAATCATTTTTTCGTCTATGCACATATGTGTACCTACGTTTTGGGGTAAACATATATGTACGATTTGTTCTTTTGTAACTTCTCCAGTTTGAACATCAGCTTCATAAACAGTGTTTTTCATAAATCTACCTTCAGCTTTATCTTTTGAAAAATCACTTATGATATTCCTATACCAATGGTAGAAAACCTTAGGTCTGATTTGCAAAAAATAAGCTATTGTGGAAAGGCTTACTGGACGTTCTTCAATGGAATGCTTTAAAAAAAAGAGCCATCTCAGGGGTTATTTTAGCTCCATCTGGATGTAATTC
>JAAFJZ010000166.1 GCA_013298205.1 Cytophagales bacterium | reverse complement strand
CATTTACTTTGCTATTACGAATATCTGGACAATTCTCCTTAAAAGTGATTCCAAGTATTAAAATGTTGGCTTTGGCAACATCTATCCCTTTTTGAATCATTAATTTTATGGTTTTATTGGCTATATAGCTACCCATGCTATCATTTATTTTCCTGCCAGCCAAAATTACCTGAGGATGATATCCTAAGCTCTCTGCTTTATGTGTTAAATAATAAGGATCTACTCCTATACAATGCCCGCCAACCAAACCTGGAGTGAATTTAAGAAAATTCCACTTAGAGCCTGCTGCATCCAAGACTTCTTTGGTATTTATGCCCATTCTATCAAAAATCAAGGATAATTCATTTACAAAAGCAATATTTATATCTCTTTGTGAGTTTTCTATTACTTTGGCAGCTTCAGCTATTTTGATCGAAGAAACAGGATAGGTCCCTGCTGTTATAATAGAAGAATATAAATTATCAACTTTATCTAATGTTTCTTTTGTGCTCCCTGATGTTACTTTTATAATCGTTTCCAAACGATGAAGTTTATCACCAGGATTGATTCTTTCAGGAGAATATCCACAAAAGAAATCTTGATTAAATTTCAATCCGCTAATTTTTTCCAATATTGGCACGCAAAACTCTTCTGTACATCCAGGAAAAACGGTAGATTCATAAATTACAATATCATTCTTTTTTAAGGATTTGGCTACAGTTTCTGAAGCTTTTTGTAGTGGAGTTAAATCTGGTTTATTATAAATGTCTACGGGTGTGGGTACAGTAACTATAAAAACGTTTGCTCTTTTAAGCTTATCAGATTCATTAGTAAATTCTATTTTTTTCAATAAAACCAAATCTTCCTCACTCGCTTCTTTGGTATTATCTATTCCATTTTGTAAGCTTTTTATCCTTGAAACATTAATATCAAAGCCTATTAAAGGATATTTTTTTGAAAATGAAATAGCAAGTGGCAAACCTACATATCCTAACCCTATTACTGCTATGGTAGGGTGAAATTGGGTATTTGAATTCAAAACGAAATGATAATAATTTTATGAAATGTAAATTAATATCAAAAAAATGAAAATAGTAAATTTATTAACTTGTTTATTATTGAAATGAGTTTAGTTACTACTTACTACTAAATCTTTAAGTGCAGAAATCCAAGTAGAATTATCATTTAAACTTTCTACTAATTGCACTTTTTCGCCTCCATGTTCTTTAAAGATTTCATCATATTCCTCACCTATTTCAAATAAGGTTTCTAAACAATCTGCAGTGAAGGCAGGACTAAAAACCAATAATTTTTTTTTGCCTTCTTTGGCCAATTGTTCAATTACTTTATCAGAAAATGGAGAAAGCCATTTTTTATCTAGCCTTGATTGAAACGAAACCGTGTAGTCTGCTTCTTTAATGCCCAACTCTTGGGCTACCAATCTTGTAGTATCATAGCATTGAGCTTTATAACAATATTTGTTTTCCTCATTAAATAAAGCTTCACAGTTTTTATCACTACAAGGAGAATCTTGATAAACTTTATCTACATGTCTATCCGGCAATCCATGATAACTAAATATAATATGGTGGTAATCACTAATTTTATGTTCATTGGCTTTTTCAACAATCGCTTTAATAAACCCTTTATGGTCATGGTAGCTGCTTACAATTTTCAATTCTGGAATTACCCACCATTTTGAAATTATTTTCATAGCTCTTTCCAATGCAGAACCTGTGCTTGAAGAGGCATAATGAGGGAAAAGTGGCAGAATAACAATTTTTTTATAATTTTTTAGTTTCATCTTTTTTAGTACCAACTCTAAAGAAGGATTTTTATACCTCATTGCTAATTCGACTTCATATTTATCTCCCAACTCTTTTTGAAGAGCTTCTGCCATTTTAATAGAATTTAAAAGTAATGGAGAACCCTTTGGTGTCCATATTTTTTTGTAGATTTTAGATGAATTATTTGAACGAAAAGGAACAATAATCAAATTTACAAGGATTAATCTCAATAAAAATGGAATATCAATTACCCTGGGATCATTTAAAAACTGAGATAAATAGCTTCTTACTTTTGGTACTTGGGGGGAGTCAGGTGTGCCTAAATTAATTAAAAGTACGCCAGTTGTAGAATTATTCATGAAATAAATTGTTATACAAAATTAAAAATATAAATCTATTAACCACTTTACTAAACAATTGTTTTAGTATTAAAAAAATAACAAATGATAAGCGCTAAAACTAAACTTTTAATGAAACGCAAATTCAAGTTATTAATGCAACCGCTCGCTGTTTTTTTTTATGTTTAATTTTTCGCATGTAACAATTAAATAATGTTCATTAAAATGAAAGTTTAAATCAAAAACATCCTCTTCAAAAAATCCTTTCCTTGCATTTATGTCTATATAAATATCATTTCTAAAAGAAACACCTTTTCTCCCTTCACATTTATATAATGCTTCTTTAGAGGACCAAAGTAAAAGCAACCCATTTTCTATATCTTCTGCTTGGTCAATTTCTTTTTTGGTAAATACTTTTTCTGCTGCAGAACTCAAATCTCTATGCAAAGGCTCTATATCTATTCCAACTTTTTTATTGGGATGCTTACAAACGCACGCCCAATTGTGTGTATGTGAAATTGAAATATGTGCTGAATGATCACTCAAAACAGGTTTTCCAGATTCTAAATAATACATTTTTTCAAATCTATTTTCTCCCAGTATATCTTTAAGTAGCAATTTTGCTGCTATTTTTTGGCTACGAAGTTCCGGACTTCGAATTTGATTAAGTAAAAAAAAATGATTTTTCAATTCACTTTCGGCTAACAAAAGCATTTCTTCTGGAGTTTCAATTATATGCCAAAGATTCCATTTTAATTGATTCTCTAAAATATAATGGTGAGTAATCGGCATTTTTGTAAATTTGAAAATTCTTTTCTAAACTTATTTTAAATGTCAAATATACAAGTTTCTAAATTAAATTCCTTTACTGGGCACAAAGATTGTATCTATAGTTTAGCAAATAAAAAGAATGAAGAAAATTTAACATTCTTTAGTGCAAGTGGAGATGGATTTATTGTAAAATGGAATGAGCGAAAACCTGATTTGGGTGAAGTAATTGCAAAATTAAATCATTCTGTTTATGCTTTAGAATTTGACGAAAAAGAAAATATTCTAGTTGTCGGAGAAAATCAAGAAGGTATATATTGTATAGATGAAAATTCAAAAAAAATAATAAATTCAGTTAAAACAGGATTAAGTTCTATTTTTGATTTAAAAGTTTATGATAAGAAAATTTTTGTTTTACTCTCAAACGGCATTCTTTTAGTTTTTTCATTTCCAAATTTAATTAAAATAGCAGAAATAACACTCTCAAACACAAGTTTAAGAGCAATAGACATCTCTAAAGAAAATAATGAAATCGCAATTGCTTCTAGTGATCATAGTATTAAAATTCTTGATTTAGATAGTTTTAAAACAAAATTTACATTATTTGGTCATCAAAACTCTGTTTTCTCACTTGTTTACTCAAAAAATGGAAAACATTTAATTTCTGGAGGTAGAGATGCTCATTTGAAAGTTTGGGATATAACCCTTTCTTATCTTGAATTTAGAGACATTCCTGCACATTTATTTGCTATAAACCATATTGTGCAAACACAAGACAGTAAATTTTTGGCAACTGCAAGTATGGATAAAACAATCAAAATCTGGGACTCACAAACTTATACATTACTTAAAGTAATAGACAAATCACGTCACCAAGGTCATGGAACATCTATTAATAAGTTGATATGGACAGATATAGATATGCCACTTATTTCAGCAAGCGATGATAGAAACATTTTTTTATGGCAAATAAAAGAATTGAAAAATAATTAGTTTTTATATGAACAAAATTTTAAGATTACTATTCCTAGGTTTTATTATTTTTTCGTGTCAAAATAACATTGAAAAAAATATACCTACAATTGGATTTTTAGATGCTTTTCAGGATGAAACTTTGGAGCAAGCCAAAATCGGTTTTTTTGATGCACTTAAAGAAGATGGATTTGATGAGGAAAATAAAACTTTAAAAGTTTATTATAGAAATGCCCAAGGCGACATACTTACATTGTTACAATCGTGCGATTATTTGATGTCAAAAAACGTTAGTCTTATAGCAGCAAATTCTACTTTATCTATGATAACCGCAATTCAAAAATCGAAAAATACACCTATATGTATGATGGTTGCTCCTGACCCTGTTTTAGCTGGATTAACAAACAAATCTAATCCTTTTCCTTCTAATTTAATGGGCGTATACGAAAATGTTGAATACATCAAAACTTCTTTTACTCTAATTAAAACACTCATACCAAAATCCAATCGAATTGGAATTATTTACAGCCCAAGCGAAGTACAAAGTAATTTAGCAATTTGTGAAATTCAAAAAATCGCAAAAAAACTAAATTTAGAACTTATTATTTCACCAGTTTTTCAAATGAATGATGTAATGTTAATTTCTAAATCATTAATTTCTAAAAATATTGACGTTTTTTTTGCATTACCTGATAATGCAATTTTCTCAACATTTGAATCAATAACAAAACTTTGCGAAACAGAAAATATTCCTATTTTTACTTCTGAATCTGGTTTAGTTGGGCGTGGAGCATTAGCTGCATATGGAGCAGATATATATTTATGGGGTTTTCAAGCAGGGAAAGAAGCTAGCAAATATTTAAATTCTCAAAAAAGTAAACTTAAACTTAAACCTCCTGTTCCAATTTTGCTTAAACATAGAAGCCTGGTAATAAATAAAAAACTAGCTAAGAAATTTAAAGTCATTTATGACAAAAGTTTTAAGGAAATTTAAAATCAAATTTTTCAAATAAAAACTATTGGTTTTAAAACAAAAAGCTTTTGAAAAATCTTTTACTGATTATGAAAAACTATTTAGTAATCGGCTCTACAGCAGGAATTGGCAAACAAATTGCTTTGCAACTCGCCTCTTCTGGTCATAAAGTTTATGGCACTTACAACAAAACAAACCCAGAAAATCAGATTGAGAATATTACATTTCATCCTTTAAATATTTTGGATGAAAATTTAGATTTTTCATTTCTATCAGAACAATTAGATGGATTGGTTTATTTGCCTGGAGCGATTAATCTCAAGCCCTTTGCAAGAGCAAAGGCTGATGATTATATGCAAGATTTTAATTTACAGGTAATAGGTGCGGTAAAAGTGATCCAAGCTGTTTTACCTAAATTGAAAAATGTAGCGGAATCTTCTATAGTCTTGTTTTCTACAGTTGCTGTACAAATTGGGTTTAATTACCATTCCATAGTTTCCATTTCAAAAGGAGCGATTGAAGGCTTAACAAAGTCTTTGGCTGCAGAATTTGCACCAAAAATACGGGTGAATTGCATTGCACCTTCTATCACAGATACACCTTTGGCATCAAGTTTGCTCAACTCAGATGAAAAAAAGCTCACTAATGCCAATAGACATCCTTTAAAAAAAATCGGCACACCTCAAGATATTGCCTATTTAGCTGAATTTTTATTATCAGAAAAATCAAGTTGGATTACAGGACAAATTCACGCAATAGATGGAGGAATTTCAACCATAAAAATTTAAAAACTACATTTATGTCAATGTTTACTTTACAGGCAGAGCAAAAAATACCTGCCAAAATAGAAGATATTTGGGACTTTATTTCTTCACCAAAAAACCTAAAAGAAATCACGCCTTCTTATATGGGCTTTGAGGTTACAACACCCAATTTGCCCGAAAAAATGTACCCCGGAATGATTATTAGCTACAAAGTAAGCCCAATTTTAGGAATTAAAATGACATGGGTTACTGAAATTACCCATGTAGAGCATCTAAAATATTTTGTAGATGAACAACGTGTAGGTCCATATTCGATTTGGCATCACCAACATCATATCAAGGAAATAGATAATGGAGTCTTGATGACTGACATTGTAAATTACCATCCACCCTTGGGTATTTTGGGCGATTTTGCCAATGCGATTTTAATCAAAAAACAACTTAAAGAGATTTTTGATTTCCGTACTGTAGCAGTTGAAA
>JAAFJZ010000165.1 GCA_013298205.1 Cytophagales bacterium | reverse complement strand
GAGGCATTAGCAATGGAGAAGATATATATTTTAGAATCGCATTCAAACCTGTGGCTACCATTATGCAAGACCAAGAAAGCATAAACCAAAAGGGAGAAAAAGTTACGGTTTCAGGCAAAGGTCGCCATGACCCATGCGTAGTGCCTAGGGCTGTTCCTATCGTAGAAGCGATGGCAGCTTTGGTGATTGCCGACCATATTTTACTCCACCAAGCCTATCAATTCAGCTAAAATGCAAAACAGAATCAACTTAGCAAATGCAAAAATGGTGGCTGTGGCTACACATCATGTGGGCAATGCGAATGTAGGCGGAGGATTATTCATTTCTCAAAAACTTACTTCGGTAGATCATAATGCGACTGAATTATTATCGCATTTTTTCTTGTCATCTTTTAAAACTGAGCAACCTTATGCTTTCACGCATATTGTAGATTTGAGCCATAATCCAATTTTTAACTTAATACAAAAAGCGTTTGAAACGCCTGAGAATTCTTTAGAAAATTCAGGAGAGTTCGCCCAAATTTTATTTGATCGCACCCTACACCCCAATATAAAGGAAGGCGAATTTTACTTTGTGTTTTACGACCATTGTGTAATCAATGATGAAGTAACCCAAGCCATTGGTTTGTATAAATCTGAAACCAAAGACACATTTTTAAAACCTGACCCTTCAGACTCAAGCTACACCATAACCGCTGATGTGGGAATTAACACCAAGAAATTAGACAAGGGCTGTTTGATATTTAACACTGATTCCAGCAAAGGCTATATCGCTTTTGTGATAGACCAAACCAACAAAGGTGATGAAGCCAAATATTGGAAAGAAGACTTTCTACAACTCACAGCCGTAAAAGAAAGCTATTTTTATACAGACAATTACCTAGATATGTGCAATCAGTTCATTTCTAGTCATTTGCCCAATCAGTTTGATGTAGAAAGAACCGACCAAATTGATATGCTCAATCGCTCAATGGATTTTTTTAAGAAGCATGACAAATTTGATTTCAATACTTTTTCAGATGAAGTGATTAGACAACCTGAATTGGCTGAAAATTTTATCGAATACAAAAATGATTTTCAAGAGCAAAACCATGTGCCTTTAGTAGATGAGTTTGAAATATCGGGTGCGGCAGTAAAAAAGCACAATAAAGTGTTTAAAAGTGTGGTGAAACTAGACAAAAACTTCCATATTTATATTCATGGCAATAAAAACATGATTGAAAAAGGCGTGGATGAAGAAACGGGGATGAAATTTTATAAGCTCTTTTTTAAGGAGGAGAACTAAATTATACTTTTGATATCTCTAGATTTTTAAAGTCAACAATAAAATATAAATATTAAACTTTTGTTTAAAAATATTTAAAGTTCAGAATTAGACTTTAAAATTCTAATTTCAGTTACCAGTCTATCAAATTCTTTTTGTGAAGTGCCATCATAATATCCACGAATACGTTTTTGACTATCAACTAAAACAAATTTGATACTATGGTTTACATTTTCAGGAATGGAATCCAAACTTAAAGCCAATTTAAAGCCGTTTTCTTTAGATATAAACTGCACTTCTTTCTTATTGCCAGTAACAAAGCGCCATTTCGTTGTATTCGCACCTAATCGCTCAGAATACTCTTTAAGTACTTTAACCTTATCGAAATCAGGATCTACAGAGATTGATAAAATCTGAATTGCAGTATCTGCACTGAAAATGGTTTGAAGCTGTTTGAGCATAGAACTCATCTTTGGGCATGGACCTGGGCAACGAGTAAACATGAAATCCACTACCGTAATTCGGTTTGCAAAGATGCTTTGGTTTACTAAATTGGAATCTGTATCAATAAAACTAAAGTTTGGAATCTGGTGATAAATAGTGTCTCCTTCCGCACTTAATTCTTCTTGTGGGTAATATATAGGAATAGAAAAATGATTGGTTGTAAAAAATCGTAGAAATAAGTAAAAAAATAAAGGCAATACAAACATTGATGCAAGTATTGCCTTTTTCATGTGTATTAAAAATTAAAATTAATGAAAAGAGTAGAAAATTGCGCTTAAAAATAATACTCCCAGAAGCCAAAATAAGAATATAATTGGTAAGCTAAGAGATAGTTTTAAGGTTTTAGATTCAAATTTTAAATGCATTAAATCATTTAACAAGAAAAAAGCCCAAACTGCAGAAACCGAAACGATTAAAACTGTTTTTAAAGCCCCTCCAGGTATGAATAAAGCCAAACCAAATACTACAGCTATAAGAGCTAAAATCAAGAATACAACGTTCCAATTGGTTGTTGAGTGTTCGCTAGATGAATGATTCATATTAAATTAAGTATAAGAAAGTAAGTACAAAAACCCAAACTAAATCTACAAAGTGCCAGTATAAACCCACTTTTTCGACCATTTCATAATGTCCTCTTCTTTCATAGGTACCGATAGAGACATTGTAAAAAACAATAATATTAAGCACGATTCCACTAAAAACGTGTAAACCATGGAAACCTGTGATGATAAAAAATAAGTTTGCGAATATAGTCGGTCCATAAGGATTGCCAGACATAGTTGCTTTCACTCCATTGATGCCTTCTATAAAAACACTCCATTCCCAGCCCATGCAAGATAAAAAGATAATACCACCTACAATGGTAGCAATCATCCATTTTTCTACGCTACCTTTATTCATTTTCTTCCCAGCTTCTACTGCCATTACGGTAGTTAAACTACTAGAAATTAAAATTAGGGTCATTAAAGCTACAAATCCCAATGGAATCTCTACGCCATGTAGCAATGGAAAGTGAGTGAATACTTTGCTAGCTAGAGGCCAAACATCGGGAGAAAAGGCATAACTCTCTAAAGCACCTTCAAAGCTTGGGTATTTCATACGGAAAAAACCGTAGGTAATAAGCAAACCAGCAAAGGTAAATGCATCAGACAAAAGGAAAAACCACATCATGAGTTTTCCATAACTGGCGTTCATAGGGAGAACATCTTCTCCACCATCCCAGACGTTTTTAATTGATTTTGAAATAGTAATACTTGACATAAGATTAATTAATGGCTCAATTTTAAGAAGAAAAATAAATATATCCAAAGGAGACTCAAAAAATGCCAAAAAGTACAACACATTTCTATTGTATTCATGGATTTTGAGTGGATTTCAGATTTTATGGCTTTAATAAATACAATTAAAAGAAATGCAAGACCAGCTATAAGATGTAATGCGTGCATCACGACAATGATATAAAAAAAAGAACCTGAAGGGTTACTTGATGGCCCAGCAAAATATATTTTATTTTTAATTAATTCAGCAAAACCAAGGTACTGGAATACAAGAAAAACAATTCCAAAAACGAAAGTTAAAGTAATGAACAAATTCCCCTTAATAAATTCATCTTTATTAAAATTCAAATATGACAAGTGTAAGAAAACACTACTTGCTATAACTACTATATTACTGTAAGTTAAAATTGCAGGCATTTCAAAAGTTAGCCAATTTCCATCTGCAGATTTTACCATACATGCACTAGTCATAGCTGCAAAAAACATAATAATACTTACTATAATTAGCCACAAAATGAACTTTACAGGGTTCATCCCTAAAGTTCTTTCTGGTCTTTCAATGTTGTATGTTAGTTCATTCATAAAACTACAGTTTATCTAAACATAAAATAATTTGACTTATAGGTAAATAAACGAAAGATGCATACATAATGTTTTTTGCAAATCTCATATCTAAACTTTCTAGCAAAAAGAAAGAATACATGAGCATATAAATCGCCAGCAAAAATACAACTATTGCTGACATATAACCTGTAAATCCAAATAAAAATGGAATTAACCCTGCAAAAGAAAGTAAAGCAGATGATATTAAGATTTGTAATGCAGATTTGCGGTCTCTTAATCCATTTGCAGGTAATAAATTATAACCTGCCTTGCCATAATCATCATTTAATATCCAAGAAATAGCCCAAAAATGGGGAAATTGCCATATAACTTGTAAACAAAAAATCATGAATGGCAAAAAATGTATTGTACCAGATGCAGCTATTCCTCCAATTAGTGGTGGTAAGGCTCCTGGAATTGCACCTATGTAAACCGAAATATTTCCTTTTGATTTTAAAGGAGTGTAAACAAATGAATATAAAATAGAAGAAAGTAATGTAAAAAGAGCAGTAAGTAAATTTATTTTAATTAGCATTAAAAATCCAGTGGCTAAAAGCAAAACTGAAAATATAACTGCATTTTCTTTTGAGATTTTTAACGTAGGCAATACCCGATTGGAGGTCCTTTCCATTAAAGCGTCTTGAGGTATTTCAATGATTTGGTTTATCGCATTGGAACCTCCCGTCATTAATATTCCTCCAAGCAGTAAAAGAGAAAAATTGATTAAAGAAAAAGTTTTGCAGTCAATCCAATAACCTATTCCTGCTGAAAAACATACTAATAATGAGAGTCTTAACTTAATAAGGCTAAGGTAATTGATAAAAATGGTTTTATAAGATATACTTAAAGTATTCATTAGATAGCAAAGTTAAATTTCTTGTAAAACCCAAATTTATAAATTAAGAAAATGTAAAATTGCACACCAAAGATAAGAAACGCGATTGTTAAATGCAAAGGTTGAGACCACCAAGGCAAACCAAAATTCACTAAAATGTAGGCAATAATTAATTCAGAAAAAATTAAAATCATTAATGCAATACCTAAATAATAGATAAGTTTATAATTTGAGAATTTAAGTTTTAGCATCATAAACGTAATCGAACTCAATACAATTACGGCCATGGAAAATAAACTATGAAGGGAAAGTGATTTGTCTAGCAATGTAACATTTATAAGCGCATTTGGATTGGCTAACTTAAAAGTATCTACATCATTTCTTACTGAAGCTCCAAAGCAGATTTGAACCACAGTAACGATTAGAGAAATTAATATTGTATAATAGAAATAAGAATTTTCGATGAATAATATGCTCTTAATATGTACAAGATTATGCTTGTAGGAGATATGAAACAGGAAAATTAGCAAACCTATTAAAAACAATGCCAATAACAAATGAACATTAATCATAGATTGAGCCAAATTTGTCGAAACTACCTTTGCTCCAATAGCTCCTTGTAAAATAACAACTAATAAACAAATGACAGAAATATAAAAAAGTGTAGACTTCTTTTTGAAGTACCTGAAAGAATAAAATACCAAAAGTAGAGTAAAGAAACCAACAAAGACACCTAATAGTCTGTTAAGATATTCTGTCCATGTTTTAAATACATTAAACTCTAACCCGTAATTGGAAAGATTTGAGTAATCATAATTTGAGTAGGAGAGGGGAACTTGCTCAATGCTTAAAGGCGGAATCCAAAGACCAAAACATTTCGGCCAATCTGGGCAACCCATTCCAGAACCCGTAGCTCTAACTAAAGAACCAACAAAAATAAGAAAATAGACTAAAAAAATTAAAAATAATATAAACCTAGAAAAAGGGGCGAACTTGAAAGCCCTCATTTATGAATTATGATTTTGTTCTTTTAATTTCAAAACTTCATGAGGAAGATTTGAAGAAGTGGTTTCAGATAAGGAAATGTGTTGAGGAATAAAATCTACATCAGAACCTGGCTTACTATAATCATAAGGCCATCTATAAACACTAGGAATTTCACCTGGCCAGTTGCCATGAGTAGCTTCTACTGGTGTAGTCCACTCTAGGGTATTAGAATTCCATGGGTTTTGTGTTGCAGGTCTTCCTTTAAATAAACTGTAGAAAAAATTAATTAAGAAGATAATCTGCGCTCCAAATGTAACAATTGCGGCTATACTAATAAAGGTATTCAAATCGCTAAATTGATTGAACACATTGAAACCCGTGAAGGAATAGTATCTCCTAGGAAATCCTGCTATACCAATATAATGCATAGGGAAGAAAATAAGGTAAACACCTATGAATGTAATCCAAAAATGAATATAACCTAATCTTTCATCAATCATTCTACCAAAGAATTTTGGAAACCAATGGTAAATACCTGCCATCATACCAAAGAAAGATGCACTACCCATTACCAAGTGAAAGTGGGCTACAACGAAATAGGTGTCATGCAATTGTATATCAAGAGCTGAATTCCCTAGTATAATA
>JAAFJZ010000164.1 GCA_013298205.1 Cytophagales bacterium | reverse complement strand
GTGCTTTGATAAAATCTAAATGTATGTTTTCTTCTCTTTGTTTGAGGGTTTCACCACAGCAAAACAATGGAGTTAAGCCACTTTTTAAACTAAGATTCACTTTTTCAGCAAGCATTTGGTTGCTTTCATTAAAGTATTCTCTTCTTTCACTATGCCCAAGAATAACATATTTCACACCAACAGATTCTAACATATCACTAGAAATCTCGCCTGTGTAAGCACCACTTGCTTTTGCGTAGCAATTTTGTGCGCCAAGGTCTATTGTGCTACCTGTGAGTTCGGTAGAAAGTGCCGACAAATGTATAAAAGGTGCACAAACCACTACTTTTACAGCATCTGTGTTTTTTCTATCTGCAAGTTTTGATTTTAAATCTTTTGCCAATGCCAAACCTTCGTTTAGCGTTTTGTTCATTTTCCAGTTTCCTGCTACAATTTTTTTTCTCATTCTAATTTCAAGTTAATAGGGTGTAAAAGTAGTGATTTTGGTGAAAATACCTTTTAATTTTAAAGCGATTTTGAAAATAATTATTAAAATTCATAATTATCTTAGTTTAGTATATTTATGTGTTGGGCACAATTTTAAGCAAGCCAACGGACAAGGCAAAAATTGACAGTTGAATTTCTAAATTTGCTTTTGTTTTTTCTTCCTATCTTTGCATCAAAACTAATTTTTATGAGCAAAAAACTAATCCGTTTTGACTGGGCTATTAAAAGGCTACTTCATGACAAGGCTAATTTTGTAGTCTTGGAGGGCTTTTTGTCTGAACTTCTCTTTGAGGATGTCAAAATCAAAGAGGTTTTGGAAAGTGAGAGCAACCAAGAAATAGAAAAAGACAAGTATAATCGAGTAGATATTTTGACACAAAATATTAAAAACGAGTTAGTTATAATTGAAATTCAAAATACATACGAGATAGATTATTTTCATAGAATGGCTTATGGTTCATCTAAAGCCTTGACTGAAAACTTGGCTTCAGGACAAGCCTATTCCGAAATTAAGAAAGTAATTTCTATCAATATTGTATATTTTGACTTGGGGCAAGGCAAGGACTATATCTACAAGGGCAAAACAAATTTTGAAGGTTTGCACGAAAAAGACTTATTGCAACTCTCAAATAAGCAAAAAAAGACCTTTGAGAAACAAAATGTTTCCGATATTTTTCCTGAATACTATATCATTAAAGTTAATAAATTTAACGATATAGCTAAAGACACCCTTGATGAGTGGGTTTATTTTCTCAAAAATAGCGAAGTGAAAGATGAGTTTAAGGCAAAAGGCTTGGCAGAAGCAAAAGAGGCTTTTGATATTATGCGTTTGGACAAAGAACAACATTATGCATACAATCGTTACTTAGACTCTTTGCACCTAAAAGCGAGTGAGGCGTTTACTTTGCAGATGGAAGCAGAGGACAAAATAAGAAATGAAAAAGCAGTTGAAATTGCTAAAAGTTTATTGCAAACCCCTTTGCTAAACGAAGATATCGCAAAACATACAGGCTTGACAGTAGAGCAAGTAGAACAATTACGCCACGAAAAAGAATAAAACTGTGCCTAAAGAAAGATTTAAAGCGATACAAAACCACCTAGCAAATTGCTTGGTGGTCAGCCAACATTTAGCCAGTGGTTCTTGTCCACCGACCTTGCAAACCATTGTCGGTATTGAGTTTCTGTGTCATTGAGTGTCGGCTGTGCGTTGCGTTTTTTATTTTTTTGAAGGGTTGTAGGTTTTTTTAAACCAATTTTTCTTAGGGGGCGGATTTGCAAGCTCTTTGACAAAGCTTCGGTTGTAGCGTTGGCTTGTGGGGCTTTGGCAATGTGCTTATGGCGTGGCGGTATTATGTCTTCATTATGGCGGTATTGGCGTTATTATGGCGTTATTGTTTATGTCAAGTAAAAGAATGAACCTGCTCCTTTTGTTTCAGAGCTTTTTAAAACCTGTTTCTCTACCAATTCTGATAATTCTCTTGATGCAGTTCGTTCACTAATTGAGTTTAAGGATTGATATTCTTTATTAGTAATTCGTCCTTTTCCTTTCACAAAATCAACGGCTTTCAATTGTCTTTCGTTCAGCCCAAGCTTGGTTAATTGCTCTTCGGTCAAGTTGTTTTTAAAGAGTGTTACCAAAAATCCTCCGTCACGTTCCGTTAATTCGGGTTCAGGAAGCTCTGCCTGTTTGCACGTATCTATGATTTTTATTGTTCCTCGTCCCCAAGCGTCAATCAGTCCGCCTTTGAAACAAACGTCTGCAATAATCGGGTTGCGTGGTTTGGACGAATGTGGACGTTTTAATGCTTCCAAACTCAAACCTTCGGGCAAAATCCCTTCATTCCAAATGTTGATTTTGTCGTCATACACTCTGATTTGAATTGGTGCTCCCATATAGTTTCGGTGTACCAAAGCATTCAGCAACATTTCACGAATGGCAGGAACAGGATATTCGCCTTTTTCTATGCGGTACATCCCTTCAAACTCAATTTGTCGGATAAGGAATTTATGATTTAACTGATGTAAAACAGCCCGTAACAACTCAATCAGATTTCCTTCTTCCACTTCCTGAAACCGTAAATCGGTATCGTCTTTTTCAAAGCGACCAATTTTTACGAAAGTATTGGGATAAAGTTTTCCTGGGTCTTTCCCAAACAAAATAATTGCGGCACGCTTCAACTGACCGTTTTCTGTCAGGCGTAATTTTTCAAATATTTCAGGTAAAGCTAATCCGTCTGTTTCTGGCAATCGCCCTTTGTTTTCTGATGTTTTCAGAAATGATGAAAAGGCTTTTTCGTCAATGTCGTCAAACGTTGCTCTTGGTTCAATTACATCGTCCCACGTTTTACCTGACTTCTTCAACAGAAATTCGTTTAATGATGCTCCTGTAAGTTCTTGCTTGGTACTTCCGCTTCGGTAATAATATTTTCCTCTTAACGAAATAGGAACAGAATAGGGAAGTGTTACGATTTCAATAAAATGTTTTCCTGTTTCTTCGTGAAGATTTACCTCAACGGTAATTCCCATTGCATTGCGGATTTTATTGGGAATATCGTCCATTAGCTTTTTGTAATCGTCAATGCCTGAAACATTGCCGTTATCATCTTTCCCAATAAAAATTACTCCACCTTGTGCGTTTACAAAACCGCAAACCCATTTCAAGTAGTCATCGTGCCAATTGCTTTTATATTCTATGTTTTGTTGTTCGGGCATCTTTTGTGTTTAAATAAAATATCTAAAATCATAGGCTTTGTTTCCAAGTTCTTCTAATTGTTTTCCCATTACTGAAAGTCTTTTTGAAAAGTCAATTGTTACAGGCATTGTCTTGTATAGTTCTGCTCCGTTCCAATTCATCTTGGTCAATTTTAAAATATCGTTGGCTACTGTTTCAATCGGGTCTGTTCCCCTAAATCTTTTTATAAGTAAAGGTGTCGGAATGCCTCTTTTGCCTTGATAGTATGATTTTGCAAGTTCGTTGCTTTGAACCAATCCGTGTGTCCATAACAAGAAACTAAATTCGTCTAATTGAATGATTGTTCCTCTGTCAATTGGGAAGCCGTCAAATTCGTGTCCGCTACCATCTTGTTTTTTGCGAAGTTTTATTGCTCGCCAATTACTGAATTGTTGAATCTGCAAAAGTTCAATATTATCAATACCTTCAAGAGCATTACAAATACCGTCCATTTCGTCTCGGGTGAAATGAGTTGTCTTATGCAGTACCAACTTTTTAAGTCCGATTACAGGGTCTATTTTGTGATATGTGTTTCGGATATTGGTTACCAATCTAAAAGCATCATCCTTGCTCATAAAAGGATTCTTATTGTAAAAAACTGGCTTTTCAATAGGTTGAAGTAAAAAGCGTAAACCATTTCCACTACCATCAAAAATTTGACTACTTCCTAAAACAACTTTATTTCTAGCATTTTGTCTTATTGCATAACCCAATCCAACAAAGGCTGTTTCTGTGTTATCAGTCTTTACTTTCCATGGTGTGCCATTTGATTTTACATAAATACCTAATGAAAGCCACCATTTCACTTTGGCTTGGTCTCCGTAACCGATTGATTTATCTTCAATGAATTGAAGTCGCAAACCCTTTTTAACTGCATATAGTTTCAGTGAATCGTGAAGGTCAAAATAGGTTTGTTCATTTTTGAGTTCTCTGAAATTTTTCCAAGCGTTTGGTATGTAAACTACCACACAGTCAATTTCGTTCTGCTTTAAAGATAGGTTGTCAATTTTACTTTTAATATGTTCATAAAACTGAATCGCTGAATACTGCCTAATTTCCTGACTGTTTATGGCAACCACAAATTCACTTTGAGTTGAAGCGGGTATAACTAAATGCTTTTTAAATACCGCATCAAAGCCAGGATAATCTTTCAAATATTCTTTTTCAGTTGTTGGACTTACTGGATTTAGCAAAGATTCTAAATGTGATTTTAACTTTTCAAAACCTGTATCGGGTGCAATTATTGCCAACTGAATTTTTGAAGCAACACCATTAGCACCAAAACTTTCTTCTAATGGCCCTAATAGTTTCAGTCCATTTATTGGATGAATAGATTGCATGGTTTCGTCTTGATGATGAAAATAAATTAGTGGTTCATTTACTTTTGAGTAGCTGTTGAAACAAAAGAATGTTCCCATTTTTTTGGCTGCTGTTGAATAATAGGTTGAAAGTTTAATTTCAAAATCGCCTAATCGAAAAGTCAAATCAGATTTTCTACGTTGTAATTCTTTAAACCAAAAATCTACTTTCTTGCCGTATTTAGCATTCCAACGGTTTGAAGTGATAATGTTGGTAATATTCTGAACTGTTAATCTATCTGGTTCTTCGCCTGTCGTAGTTTGTATATGAATAGTTGGACATATCAGCAAAAACAAATCTTTGTTTACAAATTCAACTTTAAATTCAAATGCCTCAAAAACCTGATAGCCATTTGGAATGCGAAGATTTAACCATTTTGGAATGCTTTCAATTTCTTCTTGGCTTAATGGATGGTTAACTGAAAACACTTTTCTTATTTGTTTTCCTCTGTTAAAAATGGCTAAGCCGTAATCATTCGCCAACGATTTTTCTATCAATTCATACAACATTCCAATGTAAAACGAATCGGGTTGATGAAAAAGATGTTCAGGTATGTCAATGGGTTTTAAATCGTCTGTGAGATAATCTTTGAAAACTTCTTTTATTTCGTTTTCATTTCCAAAAAGTGAAAGTGTTTCGCCTTTGCTGAATGCTGCAACTATATTTGAATCCTTTAAGACTTCTCTTAGCTTTTTCCATTTACCTTCTCCGTTTATTTTTGTCTTGGTGGAGAAAATTGTTTTTGGAAAATGTGTTGCCTTAATGGCATTTAACAAGATTGGAATTGTGTTGGATTGATTTTGTGTAAGTCTGAAAAAACTTCTTTGTTCAAATCGTTCTTTGGCAATGGAATCAATTTGTTCGTTTTTTAATTCACAAACGCTATAAAGTTCGTGCAGGAAATAATCAAAGCTATCAATAATCATAAAGCCCGAACGCTGATTTTGAGTGTTGGCTTTCTCTATGAGTTTTGACAATCGTTCACTTGGATTAATATCTCTTGGAATGCACCAAATCAATCCTTTTGGGAATGCGTTTGGTTTTTCCAACGCTTTTTCAAGTGTTTGCAATACTGATTCGTCACTTCCAGAATAACCAACTACAAGCAAACCTCTTTTTGCAGAAGCATCTAAAAAATAGTGATGTAGATTATCTTCTAATTTCTGCAATTCTTCGTCTGTGTTTTGCAAAGCATCATAACGGAAATCTCCGTGAAGTTTTACAACTGTGGGAATATCGTTTCTAAAATTTTGAACCGATTTTGCATTTTCGGGTGAAACTACTTGACAGCTTATATCTAATTTGCTGATAGCTCTTTCAATCAGGTCGTCAAAATTGGTTGTCCAAACGGTATTTAGTTTTTGCAGATCTACCAATGCCGAAAGGCACATAAAGCCAATAGAAGGTTTTTTATCTCTTACCATATTGGTTAAGAATTCTTGTCTTACCAATGGATCAGGATAGCATTTCTCAAAATAATAGGAATACGGATTTGCCGTTTTGGTATCCTCCTCAGCAAAATAGCTTTGAATTACTTTTTTATTGGCTTCAACTTT
>JAAFJZ010000163.1:2899-6137 GCA_013298205.1 Cytophagales bacterium | reverse complement strand
GGTATTTGAATGTTAGTAATAAAATTTACAGATGATTGAAGAATAGATGAATAATCAGGAGTACCTACAATTGGATTAAGGTAATTGGGTTGTGAATTTTCGTAACAAAATTTTATTGGTGTATTTGTTTTTCCAAGTGTATCAGTAAACAAATCATTATTGGGTGCATTTGCATCACTTGATGAGCCCATTAAATAAAAATACAAATCTTTAGAGCAACTATTAATCGTGTTATTGTTGGTAATTGTTCTAGAAAGGGTGTCAAAAGAAATTAATTCCAATGATTTCACGACCATAATTGTAGGTTTGCTTGGTCTAGCTTTTGTAATTTCAACATTTACTTGGGTTATAGAACCAGAAACTAAGTCATCAAACAACCTATGGTCTTTAACAGAATTATCATAAACAAAACCGTTTAATTCATAATCTGCATAAACATAAAACTCTACAGGTCTTAAGCCTTTAAAAACCACATTTCCGCTTGCATCCGTTTTTCCAATCATTACAGGTAGAGCACGTGTTTCCATATCTGAAATACTTCTATACAAAGCGACATTTACACCTGCTTGTGAATGGGAGTTACCGTCAGCAATTTTTACATTTACCCTTAGTTCTGTGGAAAAATCTTCATATTTATTATTAAAAATACAAGAAATACCTAAAAGGGTTATGAATGTATAAGGTAAGGCTTTAAATAATATTTTTTTAATCATAATGTCTGTTGCAAGAATTCAAATTTAAAGAGCTTAAACTAATTATTAAAAATAAATTAGTTTAAATTTATAATATTTATCAAATCAATAAATTTCTGACAAAAAAAAATCTAAAACTGATCTTTAAATACAATTTCTAAAGACTCTATTGTAATAGGTTTTGAAATAAACTTTGTTACCATAATATGTTCTTTGGCTTTATCAATATCTAATCTATCTAAAGTAGAAGAAAGAACAATAATTTTCAATTTTTCTTTGTTTGTAAGTTGTAATGGATTTATTTTTTCCAAAAATTCCCATCCATTTAATACTGGCATATTAAGATCCAAGAATATGTATTTCGGAAAAAAATTGTTTTTAATTATTTCATCTAATGCTAATTTTCCATTTTCGAAATATTGAGACTCTATTTCAGGATGAAATTTATTTAGTAAATATTGCGTAATCACATTTACAATTGGGTCGTCATCTATAATGTAAAGACTAATTTTGTCTGACATATTTTTAAAATTTAAAAATTAAAATAATTGAATTGGATAGCAATTTAGTATTTTTCTTTTTACATGGTCATTTTATTAAAGTTTTTTATTTTCAAAATGCCTTTTGCTATCTCTATTTGTTTTTTTTTCTAAGTTTTTTTCAAGAGCTTCAGTTAAATTAATTCCAGTCTGGTTTGCTAAACAAATCAAAACAAATAAAATATCGGCCATCTCATCTGCCATTCCATCAGGATTTTCACCTGATTTGAATGATTGGTCTCCATATTTTCTGGCAATAATTCTTGCCAACTCTCCTACTTCTTCTGTAAGTAAAGCCATGTTGGTCAGTTCACTAAAATAACGAACACCAAATTCTTTTATCCAATTATCTACAATATTTTGAGACTCTGAAATAGTCATGTTTATAAATTAAATATTTTTGTTTATTAGTTTTACAAATATGTTTGAAATACTTCAAAATTTGATGTGAAATTTTGAATTTTCTAATCTTAATTTGAATTTTTACTCTATTATTGAATAAAATTCTAAAACAAAAAAATGCAATCGAAAAATAAATTCTCTGATTTGTTAGTTTCTTTTATCATTCTACACGTTTGTGTTTTGATAACTTGTTGTAGTTCTAAAAAAGATAAAGAAAAGTTAAATTTGAACGAAAAAGTTTTAACTTTATCAGCATATGATTCTGTAAAGTTAAAATGGACTGAAATGGAACAAGAAGATGATTTAAAAATCATGTATATCAAAAGATTAATTAAAGAAATTAGCTACATTCCTACAAGCAACCCGATTGAAATAGAAAATTTATTAATTAAAACCAATCAACTTTCAAAATTGAGATATACTTTCAAAAACCTATCAAAATCTTCAGAAATTGACTCATACGACCTATCCGTAGATTCTCTTTTAAGAGAAATTCGCATTTTGGTATCAAACACAAAAGGAGTAGAAAAATATCCTTTGTGTGAAGAACTGACTAATGATATTATTGCACTTGATCAAAATGTAGTCGTAAGAAGGATGCGTTATGATGAAAAAGCTAAAATATTCAATTCTTTATTTGCCAAAGTAGACTTTCAACCCAATGACACTTTACGTAAACTTACTCTTTTTCAAATAGAGGAATAACTTGTATAATATCATTCGATTTTTGCCCGTAGCGTGATTTTTAAACTAAAGGCAAAAATCAAATGATATTTATTTATTACTAATAATTACAAACTTAAAGTTGCAATTTCAGCGTTAGTAAGAACTTTGTTGTAAAATCTAAAATCAGAAAGTTTACCTTTAAAATACCTATTAGAAAATGCATAACGTCCTAATAATAAAGGAGTTGAAGCATGTTTCAAAGTAAATTTTGTGGCAGTAGCGCTTTGTTTTACTCCATCTACATACAATCTTATTGAATCTGCATCAGCTGTCATAGCCAGATGATACCATTTTTTTAAAGCAAACATTGATGTAGAATACGCTAGTGGTTCTTTGCTACCACTAGCTGCAACTGCTAAAAATTTATAAGTTCCATCTGAAAATAATCCAAAAGACTCGTTAAAAGAAGTTTGTAAATTATCTTTAAATATGATTGGGTTTGAAGATTGTGTACTATCTAAAAACGCTCTAATAGAAACTGTAAGTCCATCTGGTTTAAAAGTAGTGCTAGCACTGTCAGTAAATACTACATAACCGGTTTTACCATCAAACTGCAATGCTGCATCAGCAACTCCTTTATGATTTGCAGTTTTTGTAACTCCACCTACAAATTTTACTTCCAAATCTTTTCCATTGTCAATTGAACTTATACAAAATTTTCCAAATAGTTGAGATACTCGAGGTGCCGGAGCTGGTGTAGTATTTTCTTTAGTACAAGAAAATAATGTTACCGAAAAGGCTAACGATAGTAATGTGATTTTTTTCATTTTTATTTTTTTTAATATGAATTTCAAAATTATGATTTTTTTTTTAACATCTATAATTATTTTGGATTTATCAAAAAGTATTAGTTTTTAGTAATTTAATTCTAAATTAAAA